>CAIVPV010000028.1 GCA_903907915.1 uncultured Cytophagaceae bacterium | reverse complement strand
TTGGCGGGCAAGGTGAAGAAAGGAAGTATTCCTCCGCTTTGGGATGGAAAAGCAGCCGAAAGAATTGCCGCACAACTAGCTGAACTATTCGCTTAATGTCTTTTAAGAAGCTACATATCGTCCTTTTATCCTACCACGACAGCAATGGCGGGGCAGGAATTGCAGCGGGACGCTTACAGGTGGCTTTGGAAAATGCGGGACATCAGGTGGATTATATTGTTCGAGAAAAAGCGAGTCATTCTAACGCGATTAAATTTGGTAATGGACTTGTTTCATGGCTAAAATTTATCGCAGAACGCTTATTTTTTCTGCGTTTTGAGAAAGATAAATCGATTCGATTTTTATTCAATCCGGGTGTTTTTGGGAGTGATATTTCGAAGCATCCGCTGATTCAAAAGGCAGACATAGTGCATTTGCATTGGGTGAATTTTGGCTTTTTATCTGTAGACGACATTGCTTCCCTAACTGCTTTGAATAAACCTATTTTTTGGACCCTGCACGATATGTGGGCATTCACAGGCGGTTGTCACCACAGTGGTTCTTGCGAGAATTTTCAACAGAGCTGTGGTAATTGCAAATTCATAAAGAATCCGAATCCGAATGATTTTTCACATCGTATGTGGGAAGCAAAACAGGAAGGATTTACTTCTAAAAACCTATACATCATAACCTGCAGCGATTGGCTGGGGATTCGAGCCAAACAAAGTAGCATTCTAGGGGATCATGACATCCAGACCATTCCAAATGCCATTGACACGGATTTCTTCTCGCCTACTGCCAACAGCTTAGGATTAGATCCAAGCAAAAAATATATTCTATTTGTAGCCATGCGGGTGAATGCCCCGGCGAAGGGATTTCATTTATTAAAAGAGGCCCTACAATTTATCGATTCCGCTACAACTGAATTACTACTTGTAGGTGGGGAAATGACAGAAGATTTACCACTTAGATTGCATAGTTTTGGTCAGGTAAGTGATCCAGCCAAAATGCGCGACATCTATGCCGCGGCAGATGTTTTTGTGACACCTTCTTTAGAAGAAAATCTTCCCAACACCATTATGGAAGCGATGGCCTGCGGCACGGCCTGCGTCGGATTCAAAGTAGGCGGTATTCCAGAAATGATTGAGCACGAAAAAACAGGTTATGTGGCCCAGGAATTTGACCCGAAAGATTTGGCAAAAGGCATCAACTGGTGCCTAGAATCAACGACAGCTGGATCAAAATCCAGAGAACGCGCCGTCGACTTATACGATCAAAAAATCGTTGCTCAGCAACACCTCGTCTATTATGCCAAAGCTTAGTATCATCACGATCACCTACCAGGCAGAGGCCTACTTAGAGCGAACATTTAAAAGTGTGTTCGAACAGGGCTTCGCGGATGAGATCGATTATATCGTGGTAGATGGGGCGTCGAAAGATCGAACTTTAGAAATAATTGAAGCCCATAAATCAAAAGTTAATCAATTCATATCGGAGAAAGATAAGGGTATCTACGATGCGATGAACAAGGGAATGCAATTAGCGAAAGGCGATTATATACTCTTTTTAAATGCGGGGGATACCTTTGCCTCTCCAGACACCTTGAAAAACCTTTTACAAGAACTCGCAAAAAAACCAGATGTGCTCTACGGTGAAGCAGTTTTTGTGAATAAGGAAGGTCAGCACTTAGGCTTACGTAGCGAGGTGACACCTCATCGTTTACCCGTTAATTTAACGTGGCGTGATTTTAAATTCGGAATGTTAGTTTGCCATCAAGCCTTTATTGCCAAACGAAGTATTTCGCCCCTTTTTGATCTGCAATACAAACTAAGCTCTGACATAGACTGGGAAATCAAGGTATTAAAAAAAAGCAGCTCCATTATAAAGTCCGAAAAACCTATTTGCAATTATTTGATGGGTGGAGCATCCGTACAAAATTTAAAGCAATCTTGGGAAGAGCGCTACCTTGTGTTGAAATCTCATTTTGGAGGAGTTTCTAACTTGCTGAATCATGTCAACATCATTTTAAGGGGATTGATTTTTGCCTTTAAAAATCAAGGGAAGTATTGGTAAATCAGCTATATTTGTGATTATGAGGATTTCGATTGCGCTTCTTTTTTTATTTATTTCCACTGGAATTTTTGGCCAAAAATTTCGTTTCAACTCTAGCATTGGAGCATCTCATTTCATTTGGCATGAATCACAAATGACGTTAGATTTTGCCGCAGAAATCTCCTTTCAAAATCCAGACAAAAACCGCCGTACTTTCATCGCTTTAAAAACGATAGGAAATATCATGGGTAGTTCAGTGGATCGAAATAATTATCAATTTATTGAACCCCCTATAAATAGCTTCAACCAGCCATTATCCCCTACGGAAATATTGAATTCGACCTATCGAGGTGGAGAGGCTGAAGTAGGTTTGCAATGGAACACCTCCTCTAAATTGAAGCATACTAGGTGGATGCCGAGTTTAAGTATTTATAGCAAATCGATAGGGCGCAAGATAAGTTCAGGAAGAGCTGAGTATATCGAAGAAGAAAAATATTCGCTACATGGAATTAGTGCAGGATTAGGCCTATATATCCCGGGCAAAACTAATGTGTTGATCCAAGCTAAGATTTTCGACCCTCTTTACCGAGAAGTAACTCTTTATGGTCGCTACATTGGGGTTCCTTTCCAATCACTAATTTCTGAAAATACCCTAAACTACAAGTTAAAAGTAGATTTCATTAGAGGCAAATTCGGTTATGGATTTAATCTAGAAGTACTCAACTTAGGAGCAGTAGAAAATCCAAAGTCAAAGTCGATTACTGCCTCTCAGGCAATTATTCCATCCACCCTACTTACTTATTTCTTCTAAGATGAAGAAATTGTTGCTACTCTTGCTTTTATATTTACCTGTTTTAGGCCAAAAAGATTCGACTAAACTTTTGGACGAGGTTAAAGTGACTATTTTTGAACAAAAACGCAGTGCCTTAAACACGCCAGATGCTTTTGTGCGCAGTTTTGATCTCCAACGCTTTAGTTCAACTCAATTCGTATCCTCCCTAAATTCAATGGCAGGTATCCGAATGGAAGAACGCTCCCCAGGAAGCTATCGTATCGCGATTAGAGGAAGCTCTTTAAGAGCGCCTTTTGGAGTTAGAAATACGAAAGTCTACTGGAATCAAATTCCTTTCACTGATGCAGGAAATAACACCTACATTTCGCTTCTAGAACCTGCTCTTTTTTCTTCGTTGACGGTCACAAAAGGTCCATCTGCCGGAATCTATGGAGCTGGCACGGGAGGTGCCTTACTATTTGAAAGTGCCCCAATGGCTAATAAGATTAGTATGGAGAATGTATATCACTCTTTAGGGGGAATGAAAAGTGCGATCGATATTTCCTCTGAAAATCACCGCCTTTATGCGTCATTTAATCAACAGGAAGGCTACCGAGCGCAATCCGCCATGAAAAAGCAATGGATTTCGTATGAATTTCACCACAGCTTTGCGAAGGATTTGAACATCGATCTAACTACCTATTACGTGGATTTAGCCTACCAAACACCCGGAGGTCTCACGAAAGCACAATTTCTAGCTAATCCAGAACAAGCCAGGCCCGCTGCAGGTATTTTCAAGAGCGCACAACAACAAGGAGCCACTTTCAAGATAAAAAGTTATGGATTGAGTGCGAGAGCGTCTCAAGTGTTAAACAACCAATGGGCCTGGGACCTGAGTCAATCGATGCAAGTGAACGATGTCGAAAACCCGACGATACGGAATTATGAAATCCGGAATGAACCTAATTATTCTACGAGAGGAGTCATCCATCGAAAAGGAATCATCAGTTCTGACCTCGGATTTGAATACCAAACTGGTCAGATGAATAGTTCCACCTTTGGCAATAGAAATGGAGCAAAAGACACTTTGCAGTTAACTCAAAACACGCATGTGCAACAAGGAAGTCTATTTTTGCAAAACGAATATGCTTCCCTAAAAAATTGGACGTTTACTTTCTCTAGTAGTTTGAGTAGCTATTGGACTGAATACATCGGAAATGAAGCCATCTTCTCTCCCCGTTTAGCCATTCTACGGAAATTAGGTAATCACCAAAGTATCGTCGCTAAAGTAGCCCACGGCTATTCCCCTCCTAGTATTTCGGAAATGCGTCCTTCTACTGGAATAATCAATAGGAATTTAAAGGCAGAGAAAGGTTGGAACCACGAAATAACCTACCGGGGGAAATATGCCAAGTTCAACTGGGATCTAAGTGTCTATCAGTTTAATTTAGACGAAACTATCGTCGTTCGAAGAGCGGCGGACGGATCGGATTATTTCACGAATGCGGGTTCTACTACACAGCAAGGTTTGGAATTGAGTTCTAACTGGAAGATAAGTCCCAGCGTTACTTTAGAACAATCGCATACCTGGCAAAACTTTCGTTTTGCTAATGGAAACTTCTTGACAGGAACGACTCCTTTTCAACAATCGACCACTTTGATTTGGAAGCACCCATCGGGGTTGAATTTTGTTCAAAATTTCCAATTCGTAGATTACCAATTCTTGAATGATACGAATACGGAGCAAATGGGCTCTTATCGACTTTGGAATACGAAAATTAGCTATGAAAGAAAAAAATGGACCTTGTGGGCATCGATAGATAACCTAGGAGATGAGCGCTATTCTTCTGGTCCAGATTTAAATGCCACTGGAGGACGTTATTACAACCCGTCCCCTGGCCGAAACTTTCACATCGGCTTACAACTCAATTTAGCTTACTAGCATTCAGGCGCTCCATTAATTCGCCTATATGTGAATCACTAACAGCAATTTCAAAATTGCCTATCTTAATGCGCTGTTGTTTAATCGATTCGATCTTCTTCAAATTTACAATAAATGATTTATGCACGCGCATAAAATCATGTGGCACCACTTTAGCTTCGACACTTTTCATTGTTTGTTTGGTCAAAATAGGATGGCGCTCCCCCTCCACAAAAATCTTCACATAATCCTTCAAACCTTCCACATGACTGATCGTAGGAATCGAAATCCGAACTAGTGAATATTCCACATTTGCGAAAAAGAAATCTTCCAGTGGTTCCTTCTGAATCACGGTCTTACCCATAAAAATATGGTAGGCCTTATTCGCACTTAACATAAATCGATCTAAGCTAACTGGCTTCATTAAGTAATCTACCGCATCCAGATTATAACTTTCCACCGCATAATTTGCATAGGCCGTGACGAATATAACTAAGGGTTTTATGGCCAAAGAAGACAAAAATGACGTCCCTAAAATTCCGGGCATTTGGATATCTAAAAAGATCAAATCAACTTTTTCCTTCTGCAGCACCTCCATCGCCTCAAAAGCATTCGAACAAGATCCCACCAAATTCAAGAAAGGAATTTGCTTCACATTCTCTTCGATTAATTTACGGCCCATCACTTCGTCGTCCACGACTAGGCAATTCATTTTTTCCATCTTATTTTAATTCTAACGTTAGATCCACAGAGAAATTCAATTCATCTTCCTTTATTTCCAAGGTGTGTTTATTCGGATAGAGTAATTCCAAACGCCGTTTCACATTTTTTAAACCAATGCCAGAACTCGGGTCTTTAAAAACCTGCTCCTCTTTACCCTTTTTGTTTTTAACTTGAAAACGTAATCTTTGTTCATCCGATTCGAGTTGCACCATGATAAAAGGCTTTTCCACCAAACCGACCCCGTGTTTCACCGCATTTTCTACAAAGGGAATTAATAACATCGGTTCGATCATCTGCCCCTCCCCATCGCCTTTGACTTGAAAATCAAAAGCAACATTACCGTCGAAACGCATTTTTTGAAGATCTATATAGTTTTCTAGATACGCTAATTCATTCGTCAAGGGAACCATTGTTTGGTCCGAATCATACAACATATAGCGCATTAAAGAAGATAAACGCATGGTTACGTCCTCCGCCTGCTCAGAGGCTTTGGTCCGAATTAAATAGACAATACTGTTCAGAATATTAAAGATAAAATGCGGACTGATCTGCGAGCGCAAAAAAGCTAATTCCGATTTCAATTGTTCATTTTTTTGTTCCTCCTTATTCGAATCCTGTTCTAAAAATTCTAATAACAAACCATAAGAAGACGCAATCGCAGACACCATGATTAATGGAAAAATCCCTAACATTTCCGGCGCTGTACCATGTTCATGTTCAAATTCCAAAAAGAAATGGTGAAATACCTCCTGAAAAAAGAAGAAGCCGACATTGGTCAAAATCAAAACGGCGAAAAATACCCAAATTCCTTTCTTCTTAAATACATAGGGAATCAATAACAGGGTAATCACATAAAATAGGGGCATCACCGTCATGAGCTCCACCCAAATATGGGCTGAAAACTCTGGATTCCGATGAGGATTGGGCGTATTATGCGTCTGGTGCACGGGACTTAGCAATGGCAAACCCACCCACATCCCCCAAAGGATCAGATTAAACAACACCTGAAAGGTGCGCTTCGTATTTTTATAATTCCCAGCCTGCCACATAGCAAAATTGATTTTTACAAATCTAGATAAATATGCGCAATCCACGCTATGGCTTCATCGATAGAATCAGACCATTAATCTTCAAAATACGACCTTCTATCTAAATAGATTTTTTCAAATGTATTATATCGTATTTTCGTAAAAAAATATACAGATATGAACTATTCAATCCGCCTAATTGCATTTCTACTAATTGGATTCAATTCCTTTAGTCAAGAAACCCTAATCAAAATCAAGAAAGACACTTCTTCTTCCATGATGACTCTTTTCAAACCGCACAAGCTGACATCTTTCGGCTTATCATTTCAATCTCAAGTGCTATTCGGCAAAGGAGGCCCTGAACGTGGGATGGGGTTACAAGTTCATTTGAACAATAAATTATCCCTAGGTTTCGCCTCCTTTAATTCGATGGATAGAAGAGATGATCGCAATGGAATGGCTCCTGAACCTCGTCAGCGCTTTAGTGCTTTGACGTTAGAGGCAACACCCATGGCTAACAAGGTTTTCCATTTGAGCTTTCCGCTAGCGATAGGAAGAATTCAAGAGGAATCCCCTATTTATTTATACGGCAATCTCTATTCAAGCTCAATGCCACAACCTGGAAGAATGAGCTTAAATTCACAGGGGCCGCGCGCCCTCGGTATTCAACCAGGAATCAACCTTGAAGTGAATCTATTCAAATATGTAAAAGTATTTGGTGGCGCAAATTACCGCTTCGCTTTTGGGGAAGAGAAAACACGTGGCATGTCCAGAGCTGCAGGTACAATCGGGGTGAAGGTGGGGGTTTTTGATTATCGCAAAAAGCGATAATCAAAGCACAAAGAACAAAGCAAAAAGATCAAAGTTGGAATCCGCTTCGCGGATACATATGTGAAATGTGTTTCACGAAATCATTAAAAAAGGGGATCAAATTGATCCCCTTTTTTATTCTCTTTTTAGGTAGAGAGCGAAACTTTTAAGCATTTTTAAAAATTATTGCGCAGCACAATTTTAAAAATGCTTAAAAGTTTCGCTCACCAGCCTCCCGTTTACCTAAAAGCACCGCACCCACCATCGCCACAAAGAACAAGATAGACACTAGCTCAAAAGGCAGTAGGTACTCTGAATACAAAACTTTACCTAGGTTTTCGACCATACCCGTTTGGGAGTTGAAACCTTCGATTTTAGGCGACATGAAATTGTTTTGACGAACTAAGGCGATTAAAACCACTAAAAGAGAACCGGCTACTACGGAGCCTGCTAACTTCGTTAGGTTCGATTTAGACTCTGGTTGATTCTTGCGCAGATCAAACATCATGATCACGAACAGGAATAAAACCATGATCGCACCTGCGTAGACAATAATGTTTACTGCCATTAAGAACTGAGCATTTAACAGAACGTAATGACCTGAGATGCAGAAGAAAGT
>CAIVPV010000027.1 GCA_903907915.1 uncultured Cytophagaceae bacterium | reverse complement strand
GGCCTTTCAGAACCTAACAGGAATTAAATCCTAGTATCTGTAGTGCTCTGGTTTGAATGGACCTGCTTGAGGTACTCCAATATAGTCAGCTTGCTCTTTCTCTAGTTTCTCTAATTTAGCACCAATGTGAGCTAAGTGTAAGAACGCTACCTTCTCATCTAAATGCTTAGGAAGAATGTACACCTTGTTCTCGTAGTTCGCTGCATTCGCCCAAAGCTCTAATTGAGCCAATGTTTGGTTACAGAACGAGTTAGACATTACGAATGATGGGTGACCCATCGCACAACCTAAGTTCACTAAGCGACCTTCAGCTAAAACGATTACGTTTTTGCCATCGATCGTATACATATCTACTTGTGGCTTGATTTGATCTTTAGTCGAACCGTAATTGCCATTCAACCACTCCATATCGATTTCGTTATCGAAATGACCGATGTTACAAACGATCGCTTTGTCCTTCATTGCTTTGAAGTGACGATCACGGATGATCTTCACGTTACCAGTCGCTGTTACAAAGATGTTGGCACGCGTTGCTGCCTCGTCCATCGGAACTACTTCGTAGCCATCCATTGCTGCTTGTAAAGCACAAATTGGATCAATTTCAGTCACTAATACACGGCAACCTGCACCACGTAATGAATCAGCAGAACCTTTACCTACGTCACCGTAACCAGCTACTACCGCTACTTTACCAGCTAGCATTAAGTCAGTCGCACGACGAATCGCATCTACTAATGACTCTTTGCAACCGTATTTGTTATCAAATTTAGACTTCGTTACCGAGTCATTTACGTTGATTGCTGGCAAGAATAATGTGCCATTCTTCATACGCTCATATAGACGGTGAACACCTGTCGTAGTTTCTTCTGATAAGCCTTTGATGCCTTTGATTAACTCAGGATATTCATCAAAAACCATATTTGTCAAATCACCACCATCATCTAAGATCATGTTCAATGGTTGACGATCTTCTCCAAAGAATAAAGTCTGCTCAATACACCAGTTGAATTCTTCTTCGTTCATACCTTTCCAAGCATAAACGGGGATACCAGCCGCTGCGATAGCTGCTGCTGCGTGATCTTGTGTAGAGAAGATGTTACAAGATGACCAAGTAACGTCAGCTCCTAATGCGATTAATGTTTCGATTAAAACCGCTGTTTGGATAGTCATGTGAAGACATCCTGCGATACGCGCGCCTTTTAGAGGTTGTGCAGCACCGAATTCTGTACGTAATGCCATCAAACCTGGCATTTCTGCTTCTGCTAATTGAATTTCTTTACGACCCCAGTCCGCTAAGGCAATGTCTTTAACTTTGAATGGTACGTAAGTACCCGATTGTGATGCCATTGTGTGTATTTTTTGAAAGGTATTTTCTTAATAAAGTGCAAATTTAATGCAATTATTTGGAATTTTCTAGAAATGCCAAAACACTTTCTAATTGAATTCCTCTCGAACCTTTAACTAAAAGAAAACTAGCGTGAATGGGGTGGTCTTGCAACCACGTATGCAGGCCAAATTTATCTGGAAAATAATAGGCAGCTGGTAAGTGGATTAAAGCATGCTGCATATGCTGGCCTACTAATAATACTTTTTCAAAGGATAAGCCCGCAATTAGTTTTCCTAGGCTTGCATGTTCCTCTTCCGTAGACTCCCCTAATTCAAACATATCTCCTAAAATGATTATTTTAGGTTCTCCGTCAGTTTCAGCAAAGTGCGAAATAGCGGCCGACATCGACGATGGATTCGCATTATAAGCATCCATTAAAACTTGGTTTGATCCTATTTTTATGAACTGAGAACGGTGATTATTCGGAATATAGGTGCTGATTCCTGCATTGCATTGTTCATCGCTTAGCTGAAAGAATTTTCCAACTGCCAATGCTAGTTGAATATTTTCGAAATTATATATGCCTGGAAGATGGGAATCGATTAGCTCACCTGATTCAAGTGAATAGCGAACCATTGGTTTGGCTTCGACTAAAGAAGTTGGGAGGTCTGTGTTTATATAAACGGCATTCTTCATCCCTCTTTCTTGAAACATTTCTTGAACTGGCCCAGCTTGCTGAGGTAAAAAAGTAATACCACCTGAGGCATTTAGAAAGTCGAATAACTCGCCTTTCCCTTTGCGAACTCCCTCTATTCCACCAAAACCTTCTAAATGTGCCTTTCCGATATTAGTAATTAAACCGTGTGTGGGTTGTGCGATATGGACTAATTCGCGGATATCTCCTTGCTTATTAGCTCCCATCTCAATGACCGCAATTTCGTGCTCCTTTTTGATCGATAAAATCGAAAGCGGGACGCCGATGTGGTTATTGAGGTTGCCTGAAGTGGCGAAGCAATGGTATTTTTGGGATAATACAGAGAAAATCAATTCTTTCGTTGTTGTCTTTCCATTCGAACCTGTTAATCCGATAATTGGAATTGATAGCGTCTGACGATAAGCTGTTGCTAGTGCTTGCAAGGCCAATAGCCCATCT
>CAIVPV010000026.1 GCA_903907915.1 uncultured Cytophagaceae bacterium | reverse complement strand
CTCCTGTTATTATTAGACTCTTGCTCTTTTGTAAAACGCATCTTTCATCGTTCTACTACTTCAAATTACAGTTCGGCGGATATCAAGGGTATCATTAAAGAGGCAAAGAAGTTTAAAGGAGTTCCTTATCGCACCGGTGGAATGGATTCAAAAGGTATGGATTGCTCTGGCTTGTTGTTTACTGTTTATAAATCGAATGATTTTGAAATTCCACGAGTATCTGGAGATCAAGCCAAATTCGGTGATGAAATTAAACTTAAAGAGGTACAGTTAGGGGATTGGGTATTTTTTGCGACCGGGAAAGTTGGTCTTATTAATCATGTGGGTTTAATTACTAAAGATAAGCCATCGATTAGTTTTATTCATGCAAGCACGACTTATGGGGTGAGGGAGGATTTACTCTATCAAAAATTTTGGCTAGATAGAATCGTCAAAATTATACGCCCATTTAAAAATTAATATGGTTATTAGCCTTTGATGTGCTATTTTTGCATTTCTTTTTAAAATGCTATGTCTAAAAAAATTGTAATTATTGGCGCAGGTGGTGTAGGAAATGTAGTCGTAAAGAAATGTGCGATGAATCCTGCGGCTTTTTCTGAAATTGTTTTAGCTTCTCGAACTTTATCAAAATGTGATGCGATCGCAGCCGAATGTGCTTCCATAGGTTTGCCTACTGCAGTGAGAACTCGTCAGGTAGATGCAGATAATGTACCTGAATTGGTAACCTTGTTTAAGGAAGAAAAGCCGTTTTTAGTTATTAATGTGGCATTGCCTTACCAAGATCTAACTATTATGGATGCTTGTTTAGAGGCAGGCGTTCACTATTTAGATACTGCTAATTACGAGCCAAAAGACGTAGCTAAATTCGAATATTCTTGGCAATGGGCTTATCAAGATAAATTTAAGAAAGCTGGTTTGATGGCTTTATTAGGTTGTGGTTTTGACCCAGGTGTAACAGGGGTTTATACGGCTTATGCAAACAAGCACTATTTCGATGAGATGCATTATTTAGATATCATTGATTGTAATGCAGGTGATCATGGAAAAGCATTTGCCACTAACTTTAATCCGGAGATTAATATCCGTGAGATTACGCAAAAAGGTAAATATTGGGAAAATGGGCAATGGATTGAAATTGAGCCTATGTCTATTCACAAACCTATTGATTACCCGAATATAGGACCCAAAGAGTCGTATGTATTATACCACGAAGAGTTAGAGTCCCTAACTAAAAACTTCCCTACATTGAAGCGGGCACGTTTCTGGATGACTTTTGGTCAAGCTTATTTGACTCACTTAGAAGTATTGCAAAATGTAGGTATGACTTCGATTGCTCCTATTAAGTTTAATGGGATGGATATTGTTCCTCTAGAATTCTTAAAGGCAGTTCTTCCTGAGCCTGGTTCATTAGGTGAAAATTATTCAGGCCAAACGTCTATTGGTTGTCAAATCAAGGGCATTAAAGACGGAAAGGATGCTACTTACTATGTTTGGAATAATTGTCATCATGCCGATTGCTATCAAGAGGTTCAAGCGCAAGGTGTTAGTTATACCACTGGTGTACCGGCTATGATCGGAGCTTCCTTAATGGTAGATGGTACTTGGTTTGCTCCCGGTGTTTATAATGTGGAAGAATTTAATCCAGATCCATTTATGGAATTATTAAATATCCACGGTTTACCTTGGGATGAGCAGCATAATATCACTTTACCACACGAATATTAAGATGACTTTTTATCCTTCGATTCCATCTCCTTGTTTTGTATTGGAGGAAAATTTATTGATTGCTAATTTAGAGCTTTTAAAAAAAGTTCAAATTGAAGCCGGTGTCGAAATTATATGTGCCTTAAAGGGTTTCTCCTTTTACCATGAATTTCCCTTAGTGAAGCAGTATTTAGCAGGGGCTACTGCCAGTTCTTTACATGAAGCTCGTTTAGCTTTTGAAGAAATGGGCGTTCGACCTCATGTTTATTCGCCTGCGTATTTAGAATCAGAATGGCAGGAATTAGTCACTTATGCGGGTCATATTACTTTTAATTCCTTAAATCAATATAATCAATTTAAAGATCGGGCACATTCAGCTGGAATTTCTTGTGGGCTTCGCATAAATCCAGAATATGCCGAGGTGGAAACAGAAATGTATAATCCCTGTGTGGCTGGTTCTCGTTTAGGTATTCGGCGCCCTGATCTAGGTGATTTGCCTGCCGGAATTGAGGGTTTACATTCGCATACTTTATGTGAAAATGACTCATTTGTTTTGGAACGTACCTTAGCTGTGATAGAAGAGAAGTTTGGTGATTTATTGCCTTCGCTTACTTGGTTAAATCTAGGTGGTGGGCATTTGATCACCAGAGAAGATTATGATGTGGAACATCTAATTGGATTGTTAAAAGGGTTTCGCGCAAAATACCCTAACCTTCAAATTATTCTTGAGCCAGGTTCAGCTGTAGGTTGGCAAACTGGTTTTCTAAAATCAACCGTTTTAGATATAGTTGAGTCAGCTGGTATTAAGGTGGCAATTTTAGATGTTTCTTTCGCGGCACATATGCCAGATACCTTGGAAATGCCCTATAAGCCTCGCATACGAGGAGCTAATTCAGAGCCTGAAGTAGGAAAGCCTTCGTATCGTTTTGGTGGAATGACATGTCTTGCAGGGGATTTTTACGGTGATTATTCTTTTGAAAAAGAATTGCAGATAGGGGATGAAATCATTCTAGAAGATATGATTCACTATACCATGGTAAAAACCACCACTTTCAATGGGGTAAATCTTCCTAGCATTGGAAAAATTGATATAAAAGGTCAATTTCAATTGTTCAAATCTTTCGGATACGAATCTTTTAAAGATCGTTTGTAAGTGTGGAGAAGATCGGGCTCGAACCGACGACCTCTTGCATGCCATGCAAGCGCTCTAGCCAACTGAGCTACATCCCCATTAAAAATTGATTTTTACCCCTACACCGCCTTGAATGTGTAGAAAAAATGGATTTGGTAAAAGTTCTGTATATAAGCCTAGTTCCGC
This sequence comes from uncultured Cytophagaceae bacterium, assembly GCA_903907915.1. GTDB lineage: Bacteria > Bacteroidota > Bacteroidia > Cytophagales > Spirosomataceae > Aquirufa. The sequence goes on along the minus strand of CAIVPV010000026.1, from coordinate 21,938 downwards.
AAAGAAGGATAAATTAGGTGCGTCGATCGGAAAATATTCTAAACCCGCGACACTTGCCGCTCCTAAACCACGTTTCGTCTCAGGGAATAGGGAATTATCTGTAAATAAATTTCTGGATACAAATTGAGGCCCTGCACCATAATAATAATGTAAATCAGAATTGACTAGGGTAGGGCGATGCCATAAATAAAGCGCATTCATGGAGAAACCGATGTTTTGAAAGGTGCCACCTTGATACGAACGGTTAGTCCCCCAAAGACCCCCATACGACCCAAAATTAAATTCTACCGCATTCTTACCACTCGGTAAATAACGCTTTATCATAAAACCACCTGGTTCTCCTACTCGGAAACCTGCTGCCCAATCTTTCATTTGCGCCTTCGTTTCAGCAAAGCAACATACAAACAAAAAGAGTAGACTTAGTCGTTTCAACATCTTAAGCTGAATAGAATTGAGAGATTAGTTCAACTAATTTATCGTTTTCTTCTGATATCCCAATCGTTATTCGAATAGAATCTTCACATAAAGCGACATTACTACGATTTCTAGTAATTAATTTAGAATCAATCAAATAATGGAATAATTCGGTTGCTTTATTAAAATGCACCAAAATAAAGTTCGCATCAGACGGATAAATTTGAAGAACGTCCGAAATGGTTAAAAGTCTATTAATTAAACGGGTTCTCTCTGTTAGAATTAGTTTAACAGATTCATCTTTAAACTTAGTATTAGCTAAGGCTTTCACTATAATTTCTTGCGTAGCACCGCCAATGTTATACGGAGGTTTAATTTTATTGAGTAAACCTATGATGGTGGGATTTGCGAAAGCCATGCCTAGGCGAAGGGAGGCTAGTCCATAGGCTTTGGAAAGAGTTTGCAAAATAATCAAGGAGGGATATGTAGCTAATTCTAATAAGAAACTAGGCTCATCGGAAAAATCAATATAAGCCTCATCGATGATAATAAATCCCGATTTAAAGGATTCAATTAGTGTGTAAATATCAGACCTAGTAAGCTTATTTCCAGTCGGATTATTAGGTGAACAAATAAATAGTAAGCGCGTATTTTTGTCAATGGACTGGAGAATACCAGCTACATCTAATTGATAATCTTTTTTAAGACTAACTTTTCTTTGCTCTATATGATTAATCGAAGCACTAACCTCATACATTCCATAGGTAGGAGGGCAAAGGATGATATTGTGTACACCAGACTGACAAGTCATCCGTATAATTAAATCAATGGCTTCATCAGACCCATTTCCTAGAAAAATTTGATCAAAATTGCAGGATTTAATATAAGCTAACTGTTCTTTAATAGCAATTTGCAAAGGATCTGGGTAGCGATTCCAATTTTCAGAAAGTCCTGACCCTAATGGATTTTCATTTGCATCTAAAAACACACCCTCTTTTCCCTTAAATTCGTCTCTAGCTGATGAATAGGGTTTTAGGTTCCAAATATGTGGCAATATGAAAGCTTCGAAGTTCATATTTAGTTTAATCTAATTTTAACAGCATTCGCGTGAGCTTGAAGAGATTCGGCCTCTGCCATATCAATTATTGTATTCCCCAGTTGTTCTAGCCCTTGTTTCGAAATCGACTGTAAGGTTATTTTCTTCGTAAATGAATCTAAGTTTACTCCGGAATAAGCTCTCGCAAACCCATTAGTAGGAAGCGTGTGGTTCGTTCCAGATGCATAGTCACCAGCTGATTCAGGGGTATAATTACCTAAAAAAATGGAACCTGCATTTCGAATTTCATCTGCAAAATCTTCCGCTTTATCGCAGGCCAGAATTAGATGTTCGGCTGCGTATTCATTTAATAAGTCGATGGCGTCTTTTTCATTGGCTACCAATACAAATTTGGAATTAGCTAAGGCTTTTTCGGCCATCTCTTTTCTGGGTAGAGAAATTAACTGTGATGTAATTTCTATTATCGTCTCTGAAATAATTTCAGCCGAGGTACTGACTAATATTACTTGAGAATCTATTCCGTGCTCTGCTTGTGAAAGTAGATCTGAAGCAATATATGCAGGTATTGCAGTGGAATCAGCATATACGGCTAGCTCAGAAGGACCGGCAGGCATATCTATGGCAGTACCTAATCTGTTCGCATACATTTTAGCAGCCGTTACATATTGATTACCAGGACCAAAAATCTTATAAACAGCAGGAATGCTTTCTGTACCTAGACTTAAGGCAGCTACGGCTTGTGAACCACCGATTTTCGCCATCTTAGTAATGCCACAAATTTTAGCCGCATAGAAAATGGCTGGGTGGACAGCTGGCGTACAAAGTACTACCTCTAAACAACCCGCAATTCTAGCGGGTATAGCTAACATTAAAACGGTAGAAAAGAGGGGAGCAGTGCCTCCAGGAATATAAATACCCACCTTATCTATACCCGTTGCTTTTTGCCAACAGAATACGCCAGGATTTATCTCTATTTTCGTAGTAACTAATTTCTGTGCCTCATGAAAGGCATAAATATTGGCATAGGCCTGATCAATGGCTTTTTGTAAAGTAGGATCTGTTTGAGCCGACTTTAGATTAATTTCTTCAGTGGTATATAGGATGTCGGTAATTTCTCTCTTCTCGAAAGAAATAGTTAAATCACGTAATGCCTGATCCCCTGATTTTTTCACTTGAGTAAATACATCGGCAATTAACGTATCTAACGTGCCTTGTTCTAAAGCAGGTCTTTCGCAGATGCTTGCATATTCAGATCGAGAAGGAAATTGAATCTGTGTAAACATGATTAAAGAATCATTTTTTCAATCGGTAATACTAATATACCTTCAGCACCAGCATCGCGCAGGTTTTCGATGATATTCCAAAAATCATTCTCTTCAATCACAGAATGAAGTGAAAACCAACCCTTTTCGGCTAAGGGTAGGATGGATGGAGATTTCATTCCTGGCAATAAAGCGGTAACCTTATGCATATTCTCTTCTTGCACATTTAAAACGACATATTTAGCATTTTGGCCACGTTGTACAGAGTCAATTCTAAATAAAAGTTTAGCTAAAATGGCTTGTTTTTCTACAGTCAAAGATGAGTTTGAAATCATGACTGCTTGACTTTGGAATACAGTGGCCACCTCTTTTAAGCCATTGCTTAATAAAGTGCCCCCTGTAGAAACGATATCGCAAATAGCTTCTGCTAATCCAATACTTGGCGCAATTTCAACGGAACCAGAAATCTCGTGCGTTTCGGCCTTAACCTTATTAGCTTGTAAAAATTGACTCGTTAAATTAGGGTAAGACGTCGCAATGCTTTTTCCTTCGAAATAGCTTAAATCAGTATATTTTTCACTACGAGGAATGGCTAAAGAAAGTCGGCACTTGGAAAAGCCTAATTCCTTTACGATATCCACTTTTCTGGTGTGTTCCATCAATACATTCAATCCGATTACGCCTAAGTCAGCTACACCGTCTTCTACGTAACCTGGAATATCGTCATCCCGCAGGAATAAAAATTCAATCGGAAAATTGCTTGATATCGAACGAAGCTTAGAACTGCCGGACTCAAATTTGATTCCGCACTCTTTGAAAAGTTTCAAAGAATCATCACTTAAGCGTCCTGACTTTTGTACTGCAATTCGAATGGTAGTTGTGCTCATTGGGGTATATATCTAAAAAAGCAAGCCTCGATGTTATTCGAGGCTTGCAGAATCAATTTTATAAAAACATTTTGATTGGGTCCTCTAGGTATTGTTTTAGTGTTAACAGGAACGCAGCCCCTGTCGCACCATCTACCACGCGATGATCACAAGTCAAAGTTAATTTCATGATGTTCGTTGCATAGAATTGACCATTTTTAACACCTACCGTCTCTTTAATTCCACCTACTGCTAAAATACATGACTCAGGTGAATTTATGATGGAGGTGAATTGATCAATACCAAACATACCTAAATTAGATACAGTAAAGGTATTGCCTTCCCAATCCTTAGGTTGCAATAATTTATTCTTAGCCTTAGCGCCTAAATCTTTAGCCTCTGCTGAAATTTGCGCAATTGATTTCTCCGATGCAAAGCGAATAACAGGGACTAATAAACCATCTTCAACAGCTACAGCCATACCAATGTGTACATGTTTGTTCACACGAATGCGATCTTCCATCCAATAGGAATTCACTTTAGGATGCTTCGCTAATGATAAAGCAGTTGCTTTTATCACCATATCATTGAAGGAAATTTTAATAGGGAATGTATCGTTCATGCTAACACGAGCTTCCATTGCCTTGTCCATATTGATTTCCATCGTTAAATAGAATTCTGGAGCACTAAATTTAGATTCAGACAAACGGCGCGCGATTGTTTTACGCATTTGGCTGTTAGGAATATCTTCGAAGCTTTCTACACCACCTGTAAAATTAGCGTTAGCTCCACCTGAACTAGGATTATATTCATCCACATCAGCCTTTGTAATACGGCCACCTTCTCCCGTTCCTGTAATCCAGTTTAAGTTATATCCTTTTTCTTTTGCCAAAGCCCGAGCTAATGGACTCGCCTTTAAATCAACACCTGGTTTCGCTGCAGATTTTTCTTCCACAACAGGTGCTTTAGTAACAGCAGGTGCGGGTGCACTTGCCACTGCAGTTACTATAACTGGTGCGGATGCCGCTGGGGCAGGAGCAGATGCTTTAGGACTTGCCTCCGCATCTAAGATTAATTGGAAATTAGCTCCAGGCTCACCTACGATGGCAATAATACCATCTACGATAACTCCTTGACCTTCTTTTGCTCCAATGTATAATAAAGTACCATCTTCATAGTTTTCTAATTCCATGGTAGCTTTATCTGTCTCTACTTCAGCTATAATATCTCCGCTTTTAACGACATCGCCTACGGCTTTTAGCCATTTAGCAATCACGCCTTCAATCATCGTATCGCTCATTTTAGGCATACGAACCGCGGCAGCTTTTACACCACTTAAATCTACGCTTGCTACAATCGCTTCTGCTACTGGTGCAGCTGTTGCGGCAACAGGAGCTGAAGCTGGAGTGGCTGCTGGTGCAGCTAAAAGAGCTGAATAATCTTCGCCAGGTTTACCCACAATAGCTATAATGCCATCCACTGGAACAGCTTCACCTACTTTTACACCAATATATAGCAAAGTGCCGTCTTCATAGTTTTCTAATTCCATTGTTGCTTTGTCTGTTTCAACTTCAGCAATAATGTCACCAGATTTGATAACGTCACCCTCTTTTTTAAGCCAGTTTGCGATCACACCTTCTAGCATGGTATCGCTCATCTTAGGCATTCTAATAACTTCAGCCATCTTATTTTATTTGAAAGTTTAAAATTACGCCTTAAACCCTGTTTTTAAAAATTTTATGAGATAATTATTCTCTTTAATCAAGTTTCAGAACGGCCATAAATGCTTCTTGTGGGATTTCTACGTTTCCTACTTGTCGCATGCGTTTTTTACCTTTCTTCTGTTTTTCTAATAATTTACGTTTACGGGAGATATCGCCACCATAACATTTGGCCAAAACATCTTTACGTAACGCCTTCACCGTCTCTCTCGCAATGATCTTCTGTCCAATAGCTGCTTGAATAGCAATTTCAAATTGTTGTCTTGGAATTAATTCGCGCAATTTCTCGCACAAACGTTTTCCCCAATCATATGCCTTATCCCGGTGTACAATGGCAGATAAAGCATCTACTTTATCGCCGTTTAACATGATATCTAACTTAACCATATCGCCCGGCTCGTAATCCTTGTATTCGTAATCTAGTGACGCATAACCTCTTGAAATTGTCTTTAGGCGATCAAAGAAATCAAAAACCACTTCCGATAAAGGCATGTCAAATGTTAACTCAACCCGATCCGTCGTTAAGTATATTTGATTTACTAAAATTCCTCGCTTATCCATACAAAGACTCATAATCACCCCCGTATACTCAGACTTTGTGATTATTTGGGCTTTAATGTACGGTTCTTCAATAATGTTAATCAAGTTAGGTTCAGGTAATTCTGCCGGAGCGGAGACCCACAATTCTTCCTGTGCGGTCGTAATCACCTTAAATTTCACAGAAGGCACCGTCGTTATGACAGTCATGTCGAATTCACGCTCAAGTCGTTCTTGTACAATTTCCATGTGCAACATGCCTAAGAAACCACAACGAAAGCCAAAACCCAGGGCAGCCGATGTTTCGGGTTCCCAAACCAGGGACGCATCATTAAGCTGCAATTTTTCCATCGCATCGCGAAGATCTTCGAATTCGGATGTTTCTACGGGATAAATACCCGCAAATACCATCGGTTTTACTTCTTCAAATCCCTGGATAGCAGTGAGGCAGGGATTGGCCACTTGAGTGATCGTATCACCTACTTTTACTTCTTTAGCTTCTTTAATACCCGATATTAAGTATCCAACATCACCTGTTTTAATGATTTGTTTGGGCTCTTGTTCTAGTCCCAACGTACCGATTTCATCGGCATAATATTCTTTTCCGGTGTTGATAAATTTAACTTTATCTCCTTTTCTGATTTCACCATTATATACGCGGAAAATAACTTCAATACCACGGTAGGAATTAAAGGTAGAATCGAAGATTAAGGCTTGCAATGAAGCAGCAGGATCACCTTTAGGTGCCGGTATGCGCGCTACAACCGCATCTAAAATGTCTTGTATGCCTATTCCTTCTTTACCAGAGGCATGAATGATGTCTTCTTTCTTGCAACCAATTAAATCTATAATTTGATCAGATACTTCATCGGGCATTGCTCCAGGTAGATCGATCTTGTTCAGAACAGGAATGATCTCTAAATCATGGCTGATGGCTAAATAGAGATTGGATATCGTTTGAGCTTCAATACCTTGAGAGGCATCCACAATTAATAAGGCACCCTCACAAGCAGCAATGGAACGTGAAACTTCATAAGAGAAATCGACGTGACCCGGTGTATCAATTAAATTAAATGTATACAATACCCCATCTTTCGGATATTGCATTTGAATCGCATGTGATTTGATCGTAATTCCGCGTTCACGCTCTAAATCCATATCATCGAGCAATTGATTCATCATATCTCGTTTTTGAACGGTATTCGTGAATTCAATTAATCGATCAGCTAAAGTACTTTTACCGTGATCAATATGGGCAATGATGCAAAAATTACGCAGGTGTTTCATATAGAATTATTTCTCCTCGGGGCGGACCCCGTAAACTAAGCTACAAATATAGCCAAAACAAGGCATTTAACCCGTTTTATTGATTCATTAAATCTTCAATTTCCTCCCAATTCAATGGAATATTCTCCATCAAATTACTATTCACTCCCTTTCTTATCACTAGGTTGTTTTCTAATCGTACACCTAAACCTTCTTCTTGAATATAAATACCCGGTTCACACGTTAAAACCATTCCTTCTTGAAAAGGTTGGTACTTATCCCAAACATCATGAACATCCAGGCCTAAATGGTGAGCCACTCCATGCATGAAGTATTTTTTAAATAATGGATTAGCCGGATTTTGTTTCTCGACATCTGCTCTAGAAAAAAGTCCTAAATCGATTAGTTGAGCCTCCATGAAACACTCGACTTCTTTTTGGTAATCCACCCAAAACACGCCAGGCTGCATGATTTTAGTCGCAAAGTCCAGCACGGAATGTACTGCTTGATATACCTGTTTTTGCCGTGGATTAAATCTTCCATTAACGGGAATGGTCCTGGTCATATCTGCATTATAATTCGCATAGGAGGCACCTACATCTAATAAAAGCATATCTCCGTCTTTACAAGGAAGAGCATTGTCAATATAATGTAGGACACAAGCATTAGCGCCTGAAGCTATGATAGGCGTGTAAGCGAATCCTTCCGAGCGATTGCGTGTAAATTCATGAATAAATTCTGCTTCAATTTCGTATTCCGTTACTCCTGGTTTAGTAAAGTCTAAAACTCGTCTAAATCCTTTTTCGGTAATATCGCAAGCTACTTGCAATGCCTGCAATTCTTCTGGCTCTTTTTGCATACGCAAATTACTTAAAATAGGAGCTAGGCGACCAATTGTATGCTGAGGATATGTATCTCTTAATGAAATTCCGAGTCTTGCATTTTGAGTTTGAACAACCGACGCATTACGTAAATGTTCGTTATCTGTTAGATATAGATGATTTGCTGAATAAATAAGTGTTTTTAAAAGCGAGTCAAAGTTAGGCGTCCATTGGATATTTTTAATTCCTGAAATAGTGGTGGCTTCTTCTTTGCTATATTTATGTCCTTCCCAAATTTCAATCAATTCAGATGTCTCGCGAACAAAAGCGATTTCTCTCCATTGTGGCTCAGGAGCATCAGGATACAAGATTAGCAAAGTTTCCTCTTGATCTAAACCTGACAAATAAAACAAATCGCTGTTTTGTCTGAATCCCATTGTGCCATCTGCATTGGTAGGCATGATGTCATTGGAACTAATAACTACAATGGATTTGGGCGGTAATTGTGCATACAATTTTGCGCGATTCTTTTTGAATAATTCAGCTGAAAAAGGGGTGTATCTCATCTTATTTACGACAAACGTATATGATTTCTTCTAAAGGTAAAGCCATTCTAGTACTTTCAGTTAGACCTAATTTTTCAATGAGATTAACTGATTCTACTTGAAAGCCTGATTTTTCTAATTGCGATCCATAATCGCGTCCATAAATCCGTAGGTGATCATCTTGTAAGAAATGAATCTCTCGCTCTCTTGGATCAGTAATGCTCGCATCTTCGTAAGTAGTGGCAAGATCGTAACGTTGTGGACTTTGGCATAAGGCAAAACCTGATGGCTTTAATACCCGCCTAATTTCTTGCATACAACGAACATCATCTTTAACGTGTTCTAAAACGTGATTACAAAATACGACATCGATGGTGTTGTCATCGAAGGGGATATGATGTAAATCCATTTTTACTTTGGCCAAAGGACTTTCAATATCCGCTGTTATATAGTTGTCGCCTAAGTGATTTTCAAAACGTTCAATAAAGCAATATTCTGGCGCAATATGCAATAGCTTCGGTTTCTCAGTGAAAAAAGATGTTTCATTTCTTAAATACAAATACATCAAGCGATGGCGTTCTAAGCTTAAGCAAGACGGGCAAAGTGCATTTTCACGGGGAGTTAAGCGCCCATAAGGTAAGAAATGACGAAAGGAATGATCACATACGGGACAATACACCTTATTTCCAGTTAAGAAAATACTGTATATTTTAATCAGTCGATGTGCAAATAATTGAATGAATTTTCTCGGGATAAATCGTAAAACCCAGCTAATGATGTATTTCATAGAAACAAAAAAAGGGAAGGCTTTTATATTTAAAACCTTCCCTTCAAAATTAAGAAATTTATTACATTTTTCTTAACCAAATATTTCGGTAGCTAACTGGATTTCCATGATCTTGTAAGCTAATTGGACCGGGTCCGTGAACAGGGTTCAATGGTTGACCAATATATTCCGTTGTGCCTTGAATCTTGGTGTGATTTTGAATGACAATTCCGTTGTGAATAACAGTTATATAGGCAGGTGTATCAATTCCTCCATTCGTAGTAAATATGGGAGCTGTATAAATGATATCGTAGGTATTCCATTCGCCCATTTTAGAGCTTGCATTCACTAATGGAGGTGTTTGCTTATAAATGGCACCTGCTTGTCCATTACGGTAGGTAGGGTTTTGGTAGGAGTTCATTACTTGAACTTCATACATACCTTGCATAAATACACCACTATTTCCTTTTCCTTGACTTTTCAGGGTTTCTGGTTCGATAGGGGACTGCCATTCGATGTGCAATTGGTAGTTAGTGAATTTTTCTTTTGTAGAAATATTTCCTGTCCTACCCACCACAGTCATTTTTCCATCTGCAACTTTCCAAAGTGCAGGAGAACCATCTTTCGCCGATTCCCAATTATCTAAGTTTTTTCCATCAAATAAAACGATAGCATCTGATGGAATGGCTCCCGGAGTTACGACGGTTATACTTGGTTCCCAGTATTCTGTATCGTTAGGGTTAGTCGGATTTACTTTTACGTGGCGGTGATCTTGCGCAAAAGTGCCTGTTGTAACCGCTAAAAGTAGCGTTGAAACAATTAATAATGTCTTTTTCATTGTTTAGAGGATTTGTTGAACATAAAAAAACCGGCATAGGCCGGTTTAAATATAAAGAATTTTATTCTTATTTAGCGAAGCTAGCTTTGATTGCTTCTACATCAACTAATTTGATGATAGGTCTTTGCTTTAAGATTTTGATAGCTGCAACCTTGTTGTTAGCTACTGCTTTGTTTCTTCTGTCTTTACGTTTTAGTCTAGTTACTGCCATGTCTTTGATAATTTGGTTTGCAAAAATAGCTAAAATCGACTATTATCAAAAATAATATAGCATAATTAATTAAATTTGTTTTTTTACAATTATGCAGAAACCAGCAAACGCTCGAGGTACTAGGGATTTTGGTCCCACCGAAATGGCAAAACGTAATTACGTTTTTGACATTATAAAGACTCATTTTCAAGGATTTGGCTTTCAAACTATTGAAACGCCAGCTATTGAAAATCTGTCTACTTTGACTGGTAAGTATGGGGAGGAAGGGGATCAGTTGTTATTTAAGATATTAAATAGTGGCGATTTTTTGTCCAAAGTTTCTCCATCTGACATCGATGCTGGTTCTAAATTATTGACATCTAAAATTTCTGAAAAAGGTCTTCGCTATGATTTAACGGTACCTTTTGCTCGATTTGTAGCGATGAATCGCAATGATTTAGCATTTCCGTTTCGTCGCTATCAAATTCAAACAGTTTGGAGGGCAGATCGTCCACAGCGTGGTCGATATAGAGAGTTTTATCAATGTGATGCTGATATTATTGGTTCAGATTCATTGGTAAATGAGGCTGAATTGATTGCCTTATTTCAATCAATCTTTTCATCGTTACAGCTTCGGGTGAATCTATACCTAAATTCGCGTAAGATTTTAGCCGGAATTGTAGATACGCTAGGTGAAAGTGAGCGTTTTTCTTTCTTTGCTGTCGCTCTCGACAAATTGGATAAAGTTGGTTGGGACATTGTAGCTAAGGAGTTAGTCGAAAATGGATTTTCACAAGCGAAAACGGTTGCCATTAAGGATCTTGTATTGTTTGAAGGAACAAATGAAGAGAAAATTTCCAAATTAACTGCTTTTTTTGGGTCGAACACAACAGGCTTACAAGGCTTAGCAGAGATTAAAGAAGTTCTTTCTTTATCAGAGACGAATGGTTTTTCTTCCGAGAATCTTGTGTTTGATTATAGGTTAGCCCGTGGTTTAAGCTATTATACGGGTTTAATCTATGAAGGCAAGGCGGTGGATGTACCTTTTGGATCTATTGTGGGTGGTGGTCGTTATGATGATTTAACTAGCGCCTTCGGATTACCTAATATGTCAGGGGTGGGTATCTCATTTGGGATTGAGCGTATTCTGGATGTGATGGAGGAGTTAAAACTATTCCCTGAAATCGCAACGAGTGCAAGCGCTATCTTATTTACCTATTTTGATGAGGACGGTCGCAAAGCTAGTTTAGGAATGGCGAATGAATTACGAAAAGCAGGTATTCCCACAGAAGTTTATCCAGATATTGCTAAAATAAAAAAGTCTTTCGAGTTCGCTGATAAGAAGAAAATCTCCTACGTAGCCGTAATAGGGGAGTCGGAGTTGAAAGAAGGAAAAGCAAATGTTAAGAATATGAAAAATGGAGAACAGAATCTGCTCTCCATCTCTGAAATGATCACTTTATTAAAGCAATAATTATCTCCAAGCTTTAAATTGATTAATCAATCCATTAGTAGAGGAGTCATGTGAAGTGATTATATCTTCGTTTTCTAATTCAGGTAAAATGGAATTAGCTAATTGCTTTCCTAATTCTACTCCCCATTGATCATAGCTGAAGATATTCCAAATCACCCCTTGAACAAATATCTTATGCTCATACATGGCGATTAACGACCCTAATGTCGCTGGATCTAGTTGTTTTAGTAGAAATGAATTTGTCGGTTTATTGCCTTCAAATACCTTAAAAGGAGCTAATTTTTCAATCTCCACTTCACTTAAACCTGCTTTTTGTAATTCAGATCCCACATCCTCTTTTGATTTTCCATTCATCAAAGCTTCTGTTTGAGCAAAGAAATTAGACATTAGTAGCGTGTGATGATTCGTGATCTTGTTATGAGTAACAGCAGGGGCAATAAAATCGGCCGGAATCAGTTGCGTTCCTTGGTGAATTAATTGATAAAAAGCATGTTGTCCGTTTGTACCAGGTTCTCCCCAAATAACGGGACCCGTTGCATAATTAACTCGTTTTCCTGTGCGATCTATTGTTTTACCATTTGATTCCATATCTCCTTGTTGGAAATAAGCCGCAAAACGATGCATATACTGATCATAGGGTAAAATGGCATGCGTAGGAGCGTTGAAAAAATTCACATACCAAATACCAAGTAATCCTAAAATAACCGGGATATTGCTTTCAAATGGGGAAGAGGCGAAATGGGTATCCATGGCTTCTGCACCGGCTAATAAGGCTTCAAAATGATCATATCCTACTGAAAGGCAGATGGATAATCCGATGGCAGACCATAATGAATAACGACCACCTACCCAATCCCAAAATACAAACATATTCGCTGTATCTATTCCAAATTCAGCTACAGCTTTCGTATTTGTGGATAATGCTACAAAATGTTTAGCGACCGCTGAGTTATCTTTTGCTGTGGCTAAAAACCAATCTCTGGCCGAGAAGGCATTAGCCATGGTTTCTTGCGTAGTGAAGGTTTTAGATGCTATTAAAAATAAGGTTGTCTCTGGATTGACTTTTTTCAATGTTTCAGCTATGTGCGTTCCGTCTACATTGCTAACAAAATGTACATTTAATCTTGACTTATAGGGCTTTAAAGCTTCAGTTACCATTACTGGGCCTAAATCTGATCCACCGATTCCAATATTTACTACATCGGTGATTTCTTTTCCTGTATATCCTTTCCATTCTCCAGATATGACGCGATTAGAAAACTCTTTCATCTGCGCTTTTACTATTTGAATTTTAGGGATGATATTTTCTCCATCCACCAGGATAGATGCTGTTGGTTTAGCTCTTAGGGCTGTATGTAATACGGAACGGCCTTCTGTTTGATTGATCTTATCTCCTTGGAATTGTGCTTTGATGGCACCTTCTAAACCACACTCTTTTGCTAAATTTAGTAAGGATTGAAAGCTTTTTTCATCAATTAAGTTCTTCGAGAAATCAAAAAAGATATCGTTAAATGTTTTGCTGTATATAGCTTGTCTATTAGAATCGCCATCAAATAGATTAGCAATTGAGGTAGAGGCTAATCTTGCTTGGTCAGATTGAAGTGCCTTATAAGCAGAGGTGGAGGTAAAATTAATCGTAGATAACATGCGGATTATATTAATGAGCTACAAAAATAGCCTTTTAAAATAAAAAATGCCAAAATCCACGTTACATGAATGTTGGCATTTTATTAAATAACGTAATTCTATAAATTCGGCTGTGGAGTTTTACGTAAATAAGGTTTAACCGAAGTAAAACCTTTTGGGAATTTAGCCACCGCATCTTCATCCGAAACAGCCGGAACAATAATTACATCGTCACCATTAACCCAATCAGCAGGCGTAGCCACTTGGTAGTTAGCCGTTAATTGTAAGGAATCAATCACACGAAGGATTTCTGTGAAGTTACGGCCTGTTGAAGCAGGGTAGGTAAGTGTTAATTTAATTTTCTTATCTGGTCCTATAACAAATACCGAGCGAACTGTTGCTTTCTCAGAGGCATTCGGATGAATCATATCATACAATAAGGCTACCTTTTTCTCTGGATCAGCAATGATCGGAAAATTCATCTTAACTGAATTCACCTCTTCAATATCTGGAACCCATTTATTGTGGGATTCTAAACTATCGACTGAAATAGCAATAGGCTTTACATGTCGTTTTTGGAATTCTCCATTTAATAGAGCCGTTTTACCTAATTCAGTCGTACATACGGGAGTGAAATCTGCTGGGTGGCTAAATAACAAAACCCAAGAATCACCGATGAATTCATGAAAATTAATGTGTCCTAACGTCGTATCCGCACTGAAATCTGGTGCTATATCTCCTAATCTTAATGACATAATAGTAGGGGTTAAAGATTTAAACTAGTTTGTCTACCAAATATATAGATTTTATAATTAATAAAAAAGCAATCCTAAAATAGGATTGCTTTTAACATTACACTTCATCAACAAACTAAAAACAAATTAATTAAAATGCTGTAGGAGAAGGATTCGAACCTCCAAGGTGCAGTTAGCCTCGACACAGAACTGATTTAGTGGTCAACCCATTATGCCGTGTTTATCCTGAACTCACCACCCCCGAGACAGGAGGGCACGTCTGCCAATTTCATCACCCTACAGTGAAAATTATTACCTTTGCAATAATTAATAGGACAAATATAAAAGGAGATTTTTAATTTTTCAAAATTTTTCAAATAAAATTGTCTTTTTTTGCATAATTTATAATTTGAACCTTATATAATTACGAAAATTCAATGGAAAAGAAGTTTGAGCTAGATCCTTTAGATTATAAAATTTTAGAAATTTTAGTGAAAGATGCTAATTTACCTTATACAGAAATAGGAACTAGACTAGATGTTTCTGGTGGTACCGTACACGTAAGGATGAAAAAAATGGAATCTTTAGGCATCGTTAAAGGAGCCCAATTATTAATTGATTATGCTAAAATCGGATGGGACATCACAGCTTTCTTAGGCATCTATTTAGATAAAAGTAGTTTATATGAGGATGTAGCAAAACAGTTAGAACAAATTCCAGAAGTAGTTAATATTCACTATACGACTGGTATTTATTCTATTTTTGCTAAAATTATTTGTCGTGACACACAGCATTTGCGTGAAGTACTTCATGATAAGATTCAACGTGTTACAGGTATTCAGCGTACAGAAACATTTATTTCTTTAGAGGAAAGCTTAATTAGAAATACCCCTTTATTGTAGCTGTTTAGATTAATTCTAAACTAAGTCTATTTTTCTCCAAAATCCTTTTGTAATTTTGTATTCTAAATGCAAAATGATGGCAGAGAAAGTAGACGATATTTTACAAGAAGTAACTTCAACCGATTATAAATACGGGTTTGAGTCTCATTTTGAGACAGATGAAGCTCCTATTGGTTTAAGTGAGTCCATTATTCACTTTATTTCTGAAAAAAAGAACGAACCAGATTGGATGCTCGAATGGCGTTTATCTGCCTACCGGTATTGGAGGACATTAGCTGAACCAGATTGGGCTAATCTATTGTATACTCCCACTAAATACGATGAATTAAAGTATTATTCTGCTCCTGTTCAAAAGAAGCAGTTAAATTCATTAGATGAAATCGATCCTGAATTACGTCGGACTTTTGAAAAATTAGGAATTTCCTTAGATGAGCAAAAGCGTCTTTCGAATGTGGCTGTAGATGCAGTGATTGATTCGGTTTCGGTAGCCACTACGTTTAAAGATACTTTGCTAGAAAAAGGAGTCATTTTTTGTTCTATTTCTGAGGCAGTAAGAGAGTATCCTGAGTTAATTAAAAAATACCTAGGTTCAGTAGTCCCTGTAAAAGATAATTATTTTGCGGCATTGAATAGTGCTGTATTTTCGGATGGATCGTTTTGTTACATCCCTAAGGGTGTGCGTTGCCCGATGGAACTATCTACTTATTTCCGTATCAATGCATCGGGTACAGGTCAATTCGAACGTACTTTGATTGTAGCTGAAGACGAATCCTATGTTAGTTATTTAGAAGGTTGTACAGCGCCTATGCGTGATGAGAATCAATTGCATGCTGCGGTAGTAGAGATATATGTTCATGCAGGTGCAGAAGTGAAATATTCGACGGTTCAAAACTGGTATCCAGGAGATAAAGAAGGGAAAGGCGGGATCTATAATTTCGTAACCAAACGCGGAATTTGTGACGGTGCTCATTCAAAATTATCATGGACTCAAGTAGAAACAGGTTCAGCAGTTACTTGGAAATACCCATCAGTTATTTTAAAAGGGGATTATTCCATCGGCGAATTTTATTCGGTAGCGGTTACAAATAATTACCAGCAGGCTGATACAGGTACGAAGATGATTCACTTAGGGAAGCATTCTAAGTCGCGTATTGTTTCTAAGGGTATATCAGCTGGTTTTTCACAAAACTCCTATCGAGGCTTAGTTCAAATTGCGCGCAAAGCCGATGGTTCTAAGAACTTCTCACAATGTGATTCGCTTTTATTAGGGGATAAATGTGGGGCACATACTTTCCCTTATTTGGAAGTTAAAAACAATACAGCCTCCGTAGAACATGAAGCTACTACCTCGAAAATAGGTGAAGATCAAATATTTTATTGCAATCAACGCGGTTTAAGTACAGAGACTGCGATTGCTTTAATCGTAAATGGATATGCCAAAGAAGTATTAAAACAATTGCCAATGGAGTTTGCGGTAGAAGCGCAAAAATTGCTGGCAATTTCTTTAGAGGGTTCAGTAGGTTAATTTATTTAACTCCACCCGTATGGATGGCCACTAGTTTCGAATAAGGAGCTATGTGGCCATTTTTTATGTGATCAACTAAGGCATAAAACATTCTACCCGTATAAATCGCTTCAATAGCGATGTTGTACTTAGTATTGAATTCTTCACAAAATTGATCTAAAAGTATAGTTTGCTTAGCGTATTTGCCAAATATATACTGATCGTCGATCATTAAATTAGGTTTAGGATGGAACTTTAGGTGGTCTGTAATTTCTGTTTTATTGTTTAGCGTCAAAATACCATTTACTGTTCCATTAAAGTATTGTGCAATTCCGATGGCTGTTGCTCCCGTTCCGACCGCTGTATAAATATGATCGCAAGTGGGTAGTTCTGTAACCAATTCTTCCATTCCTTGAATCGCTAATTCGCCAAAACCGCCTTCAGCTATAACCACATAAT
The DNA here is from genome assembly GCA_903907915.1 of uncultured Cytophagaceae bacterium. Classification (GTDB taxonomy): domain Bacteria; phylum Bacteroidota; class Bacteroidia; order Cytophagales; family Spirosomataceae; genus Aquirufa. The sequence goes on along the minus strand of CAIVPV010000026.1, from coordinate 4,956 downwards.
CCTCATAGCCTCCAGGAATCTGTTTTTCTCGATAAGCGCTTCTATTTATAAAGTGCAATTGCATACCCCAATCGGTCATTTGCCTCAAATAGGTATTACTAGCTGGGTGTAATTCATCACCTCGAACAATTCCAGCCGTTGGTATTCCCAATCTATTACCTGCGTATGCAAGAGCATATAGGTGATTAGAGTAAGCCCCACCAAAACTTAATAAGCCAGAATGTTCGTTAAATGAGAAGGTTTGGAGATATTTTTTTAATTTGCGCCACTTATTACCCGAGATGATGGGATGTATGAGGTCGTCTCTTTTGACAAAAACCTGAATTCCTTTTGAATTCCAGCATTCATCAAATATTTCTTCTATCGGAGACGGTAAGTGTAACGCGTTAAATTCAAAAATTGCTATGTCCATCGATCCAGAAATGAATGCTTTAGAATCCGACGAAGAAGACGATTTATTTGAGCATTTTAATTTTACTGTAGACAAAGGTCAGCAATTACTCAGAATCGACAAATATTTGATGATTAAAATTGCGGGTTCTAGTCGCAATAAGATTCAAGTAGGTATCGATGCGGGATCAGTAAAGGTGAATGGCGGTTTAATAAAGTCTAATTATCGCGTTAAACCACTAGATTCGATTTCCGTTTCATTTGCTACTCCTCCTCGCGATAAAGAGGTCTATCCTGAGGATATTCCGATTGATATTATTTACGAAGATGAACAGCTTATTTTAGTGAATAAATCCCCTGGAATGGTAGTACACCCTGCTCAAGGTAATTGGTCAGGTACTTTAGTGAATGGATTATTATTTCATTGCCAAAGTCTCCCAGGCAAAAAGGATATTCGTCCAGGTCTTGTTCACCGCATCGATAAGGATACATCGGGTATTTTGGTCATAGGTAAAACAGAGTTTGCTTTAAACTTTTTGGGGCAACAATTTTTCGAGCATAGCATAGAGCGTACCTATTATGCTATTTGTTGGGGTGTTCCTAAGGAGGCTAAAGGAACTTTACGCGGTAAGATCGCTAGAAGCCCTAAAGATCGTAAAGTGATGACCATATTTCCAGAGGAACACGAATTAGGTAAAATCGCTATAACACATTATGAAGTAGTGGAATCTTTTGGTTTTGCTTCATTTGTCAAGTTTAAATTAGAAACCGGACGAACACATCAAATTAGAGCTCATTTTCAGTCCATTGGCCATCCCTTATTTTCAGATTCAACTTATGGGGGGGATAAAATAAGGTTTATGTCTTCTATGGCTAGTTATAAGTCTTTTATCGATAATGCATTTAAAATATGCCCTAGACAGGCATTGCATGCATTTTCCTTAGGATTTGTACATCCAACTACGAATGAATTTATGCAATTTGAACAAAAGTTTCCGGAGGATTTTTTATCATTATTAACAAAATTACGAGCGATTAATGGATAAGATAGAAATAAGAAGAGCTACAAAAGAGGATATCGGATTAGTTCGAGAATTAGTCATGGAATTAGCCATTTTTGAGAAAGCTCGAGAAGAAGTCAGCAGTACTGTAGATGATTATATAGCAGAGGGATTTTCAGATAATCCTTTGTTCTTTGCTAACTTAATCTATTTGAATGACGAGTTGGGGGGATTTTCTTTATGGTATTATCGCTTCTCTACTTGGAAGGGGAGACGCTTCTATTTAGAAGATCTTTACATTAAAGAAAGTTTTCGTGGTAAAGGATTAGGCAAATGTATGATTGAGGAAGCAATTCAGGAGGCTAAGCGAATGAAATGCACGGGAATGATGTGGCAAGTACTAGATTGGAATAAACCAGCCATTGATTTTTATGAAACCTTAGGAGTAAAGATGGATGCTGGTTGGTTAAATGTGCATTTAGATCTATAATGATCCTCTATCGATAAAATAGAAATCGTTTGATTCGCGACCTTTAACGTGATTAAGAATCATTTCAGCAGCACGTTCTCCCATTTTTTTGAAATCATTTGAAATAACGGAAATTCCTTCTGCTATTATTTCTTTCAATGGAGTGTCATCATAGGAGATGATGCCAATGTCTTTTCCAACTTTCAGTTTATTTTTAGTAGTCCAATTGATCATCTTAATAAGATCGTATTCGCGGAATATAATATAAGCCTGGTTTACTTGTAATTCATAATCATCATCTAAATCAGGTATAATATCAAATGTAAGGCTATTTTCTGTGCAGAATTTGGTAAAACCCTGAATTATACCATCAGGTGTATATTGGAAGCTTTTAGAGCTTAATACTAAATTTATCTGTTGGTATTTTTTTACTTTTTCAAGTGATTGAATTAGTCCTAGGTTAATATTTGATTCAAAATTTTGGTATAAAATAGCATAATCATCACTTAGCTCTTTCACGTTTATATCTAATACCAAGAGCTTATCCTTAGGTATTTTGGATATAATTTTAGCCACACTTTTATTAAAATGAGGTAGAATAATGTAGTGATTATATTTTCCCAAATTATTCGTGATTAACTCTTCAAACAATTCAATATCATGGTAATGGAAAAATAAGTTATGGCTTACATCGTCACCTAAGGTGGAGATAATGCTATCATATAATATCTCTTTATAGGGTGTTAATGCATCCATCAGAATAAAGACACGTAATACATTCTTTGTATTGGTGCTGGATACATAAAAGCCTTTACCATGGTGCGAACTTATTAATCCTTTCTCACGTAAGTCATCATAAGCCTTAGTGACAGTCATTCTAGCCATATTAAAATCGCTAGCCACCTTATTTATCGAAGGTAATTGTTTTCCATGCTCTAAAGAGCCTGAATTGATTCCATCTATGATACCATCAATGAGTTGTTGGTATTTAGGTTTGCTACTGGTAGGATCAAAATGTATCATAAGAACACGATTAATGCATGATTATCGAATTTTCAATATCTTCTAAATTAGCTCCTTTAGTCTCTGGCATCATAAGGGCAACATAGACTAATTGTGCCACCATCATAACGGCAAAAAAACCAAAAATTAATGTTCCACCGTAACTTTCGGTAAATAGTGGAAAGAAATTAGCCACTAATGCCGCAAATACCCAATGCGTTAAAGATCCCCAGGCCATACCTGAAGCGCGAACCGAATTGGGGAATATTTCTGAAATAAAGACCCAAATAACTGAACCCTGCCCAATAGCGTGTGAGGCTATAAAGGCAAAAATATAGATGGGTACGAAGGTATACGATTCTGTATGAAAAGCGTAGGCAATAAGACTTAGTGTTATTATATAGCCAATCGAACCTATATACATGAGTATTCTACGTCCCACACGGTCAATTAGATACCAACCTAATAGGGTAAATAATAAGTTAGCGATACCTATACCCGCAGTAGATAAAAGGGCTGATTCTTTACCTAAACCCGTTAATTCATAAATTCTAGGCGCATAATAGATGATGGCATTTATACCCGACATTTGATTAAAAAAAGCAAATAAAAAGGCTAAGGTTAATGGCCAAACAAATTTCTTAGTAAATAAGGATTCCTTGGAAGTACTATTTTTAGCATTTGTTTGAATACGCAAAATGGTCTCTTCTGGATTAGGATCTGCTAATTCTAGTACTTTGCGCGCTCCTGCTAAATCATTGCGTTTTAGTAATAAAAATTGTGGTGTCTCAGGTGTTAGTAAAATTAGAACAGAGAATACTAACGAGGGAAGAGAAACAACGCCTAACATGATTCGCCAATCGTTTTCTACACCTTGAATAAAGTAATTAGATACGTAGGCAATTAAAATACCTAAGACAATATTTAATTGAAAGGAGATAACTAGTTTACCGCGGTGTTTGGCAGGAGCAATTTCTGATATATAAATAGGAGCGACTACTGAAGAAGCTCCGATACCTAATCCACCTAAAAAGCGAAATAACATGAATAAATTCACATCTGGAGCTATAGCAGCGCCTATAGAAGAGATGAAAAAGCTTAAACCAATCCAAAATAAGGTCTTTTTTCGACCATATAAATCTGCTGGAATTCCACCTAATGCCGCTCCTATGACGGTTCCATACAGGGCAGCGGCAATAGCTAAACCATGAGTGAATGAATCCAAATGCCATAATTGTTGAATGGCTAGTTCCGCTCCAGATATAACAGCGACGTCCATACCAAATAGAAGGCCACCTAATCCAACTGTAATCGACCAAAAAATAACGTGTTTGTTCATAGCTTATTTATATCCTACAAAATTTAAAAATTTTAGTTGATATAAATTGTAAAAAATAGACAATTATAAATTCTTTTGAAAAATTGAGGTGTAATGCAATAGATGCTCGGGGGAAATGTATTGTTTGAATTCATCTATAAATTCTGAGTCTTTCATATCAAAAAGACTGATTTTGAGGCTTTTGGGCGTTTTACCAGTATACTTCTTGAATTCATTAATAAAATGAGCTGAATCATAATACCCTAATTGATCAGCTAAATCTTGGCTTTTAATATCTTTTGTGGATGCAAATAGTGCTAAGGATTGGTTAATACGTTTTATTTGGACGTATTCTTTAGGACTAATACCAATTACCTCATGAAATAGTCGAGTTAAGGTTTTGTATGAATTAGAAATTGAAAGAGAATTAGTCTCTAAATCTTCCACTAATTGTAATAGTTTAAAATACTTCTTGGCTTGCTTATCTATAAGCTTATCAAGTAAATAGGCCTCGATATGTTGACATCGCAAGGTAAATCCCATACCTGAAACTAGTTCGGGTAAATCCATAAAGAGTGAATTTGCGTCACTACTTACATTATTTGTGTTACAAATGGGTGAATTTAAAAAGGCAAAGAGGCCTCCCACTCTAAATTTAACCCCAAAAATATGGATACCGGGCTGATGTTTATAAAAATTAGGGGCTTGGTGAAGACCCTCTAGTTGAACTCCATTTATGGCAATAAAATTCTCTGTGTTCGCATGAGAACGATAAT
>CAIVPV010000025.1 GCA_903907915.1 uncultured Cytophagaceae bacterium | reverse complement strand
TTCAGAGGAAGATAGATTTAGAAATCAAATGTACCAATACGAAAATCAACGTAAAGTAATCTTGACAGCCAGTAAATCATTGGACGATTATCTCGCCGGGCTTGACATGCATTCTGAAATTGGTCAAGTTTCTGATCGGAATATTCCTCGTATTTCCCAACTTACGCAGAAAACCAACCAATTCAACTTAACCACTCACAGGTACACAGAGAGTGACATAAGAAGAATGCTCATAGACCCAGATATAGAAATTTTCTATCTCAATTTAAAAGACAAAATTTCTGACATAGGATTAGTTGGAGTAGCCATAGTCAAATTACTCACTACTGAAGCTCATATTGATACTTTTCTATTGAGCTGCAGAGCACTTGGTCGGGGAGTTGAATATTCATTTCTTGGTCAATTAGTAGAAATGCACAGAGCGAAGGGTTATGAGTGTATAATTGGACAATACAGACCTTCAGAGAGGAATTTGCAAGTAGCGAACTTCTATCAAGATTCCGGTTTTGTTTGTACCGACAAAAATACACATAGCGAATTATGGAAGTTCGATTTGAAGAATAGTTATCAAAAGCATTCGGGATGGATTAAGACAACGATGATTGGAAGTGGATAGTGGCCCAGGAGAATGAGTTGAAATTGAAGCAGGTTATAGCAAACTCCTTTAGTATTCCTGTGGATTCGATAAACGATGATACATCTGTGGACACGGTTGAAGAATGGGATTCTCTAAAACATCTGGGTCTGGTGATTTCGTTAGAACAGGAGTTTGGCGTTTCTTTCACTGTAGATCAAACAATCGAGATCCTTAATTATCCACTTATCAAAATCGTATTGGCCGAGCATGGAATAGAATTCTCAAGTTAGAGAATGAATGTTGATGAATGACTCTATAGATATTGCTGGTACCAAAATCGGCTATAAATGTCCTCCATTCATAATTGCCGAAGTGTCGGGCAATCACAAGCAATCTCTTGAAAGAGCGTTGGAAATAGTTACAGAGGCAGCAAATGCTGGAGTTCACGCAATAAAGCTTCAAACATACACACCAGATACCATGACCATTGATGTAAATGATCGAGAATTTCGAGTTGCTGATTCCAGTAGCTTATGGTTTGGAGAATCGTTGTTTAGTCTCTATCAAAGGGCACAAACTCCATGGGAATGGCACAAACCAATTTTTGAAAAAGCTCGAGAACTTGGAATGATCGCATTCAGCACTCCCTTCGATTCAAAAGCAGTTGATTTCCTGGAGAACCTCGATGTTCCCTGTTACAAAATTGCGTCGAGTGAGAATGTTGATCTAGCACTAATTCGCCGGGTCGCTGAAACAGGAAAACCGTTAATTATTTCAACAGGAATGGCCACGCTCGCTGAATTGGATGACGCTGTTTCAACAGCGCGAGATGCTGGTTGCAAGGATTTGATACTCTTGAAATGTTCGAGCACTTACCCGGCTCTAGCTAAAGACAGTAATGTATTGACGATTCCCCACTTAAAATCTCTGTTTAAGTGTGAGGTTGGAATTTCCGACCACACACGAGGAATTGGGGTTGCCATCGCGAGCGTCGCTTTAGGTGCAACGGTGATCGAGAAGCATCTCACGCTCGATCATCATGATGGAGCTGTAGATAGTGAATTCTCCATGAGCCCCTCAGAAATGACACAACTTGTTCTAGAAGCAAGACAAGCCCACGAAAGTTTAGGCCAAATATCCTACGGTCCCACAACTGCTGAACTGGAATCTTTGAAGTATCGGAGGTCTCTTTACATAGTGGAAGATATGATCGCGGGCGATAACTTAACTCACGCCAATCTTCGTGCAATTCGTCCAGGACTGGGCCTTCCTCCTAAGTATATTTCTGAACT
>CAIVPV010000024.1 GCA_903907915.1 uncultured Cytophagaceae bacterium | reverse complement strand
ATTCCCCAAGGATTTACTTTCAAATCTGCGGCATTGACTGCTACGCCTAATTTGACTGATAGTCTTAATATCAAAACACTAGACGCACAAATAATCTCATCAGCGCAAGATCTATCTGCTGGTAAATCTACTTTTCAATTCTATTTTGGCCCGAATGATTATTCCATCGTCAATAAAGTAGAAGCTCCTAATTTTGGTAAAAATGTTAAACTGAGTTATGACTTTTTATTGCCTATTACGAAGTACATTTTCGTTCCCCTATTCAGTTTCTTAGAAAGTATTTTCAAGAATTATGGTTTATTAATTATCATTTTAGTCTTAATTATCAAAACAGCCTTATTGCCCTTAACGTATAAATCATACGTTTCCATGGCTAAGACCCGTATTTTAGCACCTGAAATTGCTGCTATAAAAGAGAAAATCGGAGACGACGCTGCGCGTGTTCAACAAGAAACGATGAAGTTATATGGCGAAGTAGGCGTTAACCCATTAAGTGGTTGTATTCCTGTTCTTGCGACGATGCCAGTCTTAATGGCCGTGTTTATGTTATTCCCTAATTTGATCAATCTACGTCAAGAATCGTTCTTATGGGCGAATGACTTATCTACCTATGATTCATTTATCACCTTGCCATTTGCGATTCCATTTTATGGAGCTCACGTCAGTTTATTCTGCTTATTGATGACCGTATCACAATTAGCCTACGGTTATTATAATAACCAAATTACTCCAGATCAACCGGGACAGCCCATCAACATGAAAATGATGGCCTATATAACTCCGGTTATCTTCATGTTCGTCATGAACTCCTTCCCTGCTGGCCTTAGTTTCTACTATTTTGTATCCAATTTAGTAACGATTGGACAACAGTTAGCGATTCGCAAGTTTGTGAATGAAGATAAGATCAAATCTTTATTAGATGCTAATCGTTTAAAAATAGCCGCTGGTGGTGGTCCTAAAAAATCCAAGTTCTCTCAATACCTTCAAACACAATTGAAGACGATGGAAGAGCAACAAAAAGCAGCACCTAAAACTCCTAAGAAGAAAAAATAAGATGAATACCTTAAGTTCAGCGTATTTTGAAAGAGCCAAAGAATTAATACCTGGTGGGGTTAATTCACCTGTTCGGGCTTTTAAATCCGTTGGAGGTAATCCCGTATTTATTAAATCGGCTAAAGGCGCTTACCTACATGATGTGGATGGCAATTCGTATGTTGATCTGATCGGATCTTGGGGGCCCATGCTATTTGGACATGCACATCCAGTCATTGAAGAGGCGTTACGCCAGGCATTAGGAAATGGATTTTCTTTTGGGGCTCCTACTTTAAATGAAGTATTAATTGCTGAAAAAATTACTTCTATGATACCTTCTGTTCAGAAGGTTCGATTAGTGAATTCAGGCACTGAGGCGACCATGGCAGCTATTCGTTTAGCCAGAGCTTATACAAAGCGAGATAAGATCATCAAATTTGAAGGATGTTATCACGGTCATGGGGATTCTTTCCTAATAGCAGCAGGTTCAGGAGTAGCTACCTTGGGTACGCCTGATAGTCCTGGGGTGACTGTTTCAACTGCCCGAGATACCTTAACCGCCGTATATAATAATCTTGAAAGCTTAGAGAACCTATTTAAGGCAAATCGGGCAGACGTATCAGCTGTCATAGTGGAGCCGGTTGTAGGTAATATGGGTTTAGTTATTCCCAAAGAAGGTTATTTAGCAGGCGTTCAAAAATTGTGTCAACAATACGGAGCCCTACTTATTTTTGATGAAGTAATGACTGGTTTCCGCCTTTCGGCTAGTGGATACCAAGGATTATCTGGCATTCAACCTGATTTAACCACATTAGGTAAAATTATAGGTGGGGGACTTCCGGTGGGAGCCTATGGTGGAAGAGCAGAAATCATGGATATGATTGCTCCTTCTGGCCCAGTATACCAGGCAGGAACCTTATCAGGCAATCCATTAGCGACTACGGCAGGTTTAGCCATGTTAAACTTAATAACCGATAATCCCGGAATATATTCCACCTTAGCATCTCGAGGGATAGCCTTAAAACAAGCATTAGCTGCTGATTTAAAGGAATTAGGGCTAAACTATACGATTAACCAAATTGGATCCATGTTCACTTTATTCTTCACAGATAAAGAAGTGAATAATTTTGACAACGCTAAAACATCTGATACAGCCTTATTTGGTAAGTATTTTAAGGGAATGTTATCCAAGGGGATTTACCTTCCTCCCTCGCAATATGAATCATGGTTCCTATCAACCGCTTTAGGGGATTCAGAATACGATCAAATTATTACAGCTAGCAAAGCAACACTTCGTTCCCTATAACATGAAAACTCCGGCCTACAGCCTGATTATTCCCGTTTATAACCGTCCTGCGGAATTGGATGAACTTTTATCGTGTATCCAGAAATTAGAATTCAAAGATTTTGAAGTTATTGTGATTGAGGATGGATCCACCGACGATGCCGCTTCCATTATAGAAAAGTATGCGAAATCATTTTCCCTTGCCTATTATGTAAAAGAAAATGGTGGCCAAGGTTTTGCACGTAATTATGCTTTCGAAAGAGCTACAGGAGATTATTTTATCATATTAGATTCAGATGCACTTTTAGAACCCAGCTACTTAAGCGAAGTGGACAAGGCGGTTAAAGCAGAAAATCTAGATTTATTTGGGGGACCAGATCAAGATCATCCCAGCTTCAGCCCCATCCAAAAAGCCATCAGCTATTCGATGACCTCTTTTTTTACTACAGGAGGTATCCGCGGAAAAGAAAAAAACATAGGTGGACAATTTCATCCGAGAAGTTTCAATATGGGAATCTCAAGGAAGGTCTACGAGGCTACTGGTGGATTTAAAATAACCAGGATGGGCGAAGACATTGAATTTAGTATTCGGTGTATCTCGTTAGGCTTTAAATCAGGATTAATTCCTAAAGCTTTTATTTACCATAAGAGGAGAACTGATTTTAAGCAATTTTACAATCAATTGCATTTCTTCGGACGTGCTCGCATTAACATTAGTCGATTCTACCCTAAAGAATTGAAAGCGGTACACTTCTTCCCTTTTCTCTTCTTCTGTTATTATGTGGTCACTGGATTAGCGCTTGTAGCCTTTCCACTTTACGGACTAATTCTTTTATCGGGAATAATTGCGTACAGCTTGCTTATCTTTATTGCTGCGCTGTTTAGCACCCAAAGCCTCAAGATTGCCACCCTTTCCATCTTTGCCGCCAATATTCAACTATTTGCGTATGGTAAAGGATTCGCTGAAGAAGGAGTAAAGAAAATCCTTAATAATACAGCTGCTTAGACAAGTAATTTTGGACATAATCCTTTACTCCATCTTCCAGACTTGTAAATTCTTTCTTATATCCGATAGAACGTAGTTTAGCCATATTAGCTTCCGTAAAATACTGGTATTTATCTCTAATATCAATCGGCGTGTCAATGTATTCGATACTAGGAGTTAATCCCAAAGCCTTAAAAGTCGCCTTTCCTAAATCATTAAATGACCTCGCCTTACCTGTACCTAAATTATAAATACCGGAATTCTTCCGATGCTCCATCAAGAAAATACATACATCAATTAAATCTTTTACATAAATAAAATCGCGCATCTGTTCCCCATCTGCAAAATCAACGCGATGGGATTTAAAGAGCTTTAATGAGCCTTTAGATTGTATTTGTTGATATGCATGCCAAATAACGGATGCCATACGACCTTTGTGATATTCATTCGGGCCATAGACATTAAAGAATTTTAAACCGGCAAAGAAGAATGGCTTCTTTGCTTGGGTAATCGCCCATTTATCAAAATCGTTTTTTGAATCACCATAAGGATTCAACGGTTTCAAATTCGAAAGAGTAGATTCGTTATCATCATATCCAAATTCCCCTAAACCATAGGTAGCAGCTGAACTAGCATAAACTAAAGGGATTTGATAATTGACACAAGCCTCCCAAACTTTCTTAGAATAATCTAAATTAAGCGCATCGAAAATAGACGTATCAAATTCAGTGGTGTCCGTACGCGCTCCAATGTGAAAAAAGAATTCGACTTCCTTATTGTTCTTCTCTAACCAGCTAAACAAATCATTCCGATCAACCTGCTCCATTATAGCCTTATTCGCTAAATTCAAATTCTTTTCCGTAGACGAGAAATCATCCACCGCAATGATATACCTGAATTTTAACTCATTTAGTTTTTGAATCAAACAACTACCAATAAAGCCTGCGGCACCTGTAACTATGATCATATAAGAAGTATTTAAAAAACAAATTTACACAGATTCCCGGAAGGTTTATTAACTTTGTACAATTATTGGAACTCTGCTATTGTTTTCCCAGAGTCCCTTCACAAAAACTGAAAACAATGGTATACGTCATCCGAAAGGAACATTTTAACGCGGCACATCGCCTATTCAATCCAGCTTGGACAGAAGAGAGAAATCAAGAAGTTTTTGGCCCTTGTGCTAATAATAACTGGCATGGACACAATTTTGAATTAATTGTGACTGTAAAAGGCATACCTGATCCTGACACTGGATTTTCGTATGATTTGAAGCAATTAGGGGATTTGATTAAAACTGAAATTATTGATAAAGTCGATCATAAAAATCTTAATTTGGATGTAGACTTTATGGAGGGCAAATTAGCTAGCTGTGAGATTCTTGTGATGGAATTTTGGAAGATTTTAGCTCCTAAAATATTGGCTACTTCTAAATCAGCCATGTTACACAAAATTCATTTAATAGAAACCAACAAGAATTCTGTCGAATACTTCGGAGAAAACTAATGAAATACTTCATCCTAGCAGGAGAAAAATCGGGCGATCTTCATGGATCTAATCTTATCTCAGAAATTACACAACTGGATAAGGACGCCGTCATTCAAGCCTGGGGTGGGGATTCCATGTCAAAACAAGGTGCTGAAGTCCTCATTCATCATAATCAATTAGCGATTATGGGTATACTGGGAGTCATTCAGAATTTACAGCGCTTAAAAGGATTATTCAAAACCTTTGCTCAACAGATTGACTCCTTTCAACCAGATGCTGTCATATTTATCGATTATGGTGGATTTAATCTGAAGGCAGCTAAAATCGCGAAGAAAAAAGGCTTTCAAACGCATTTTTATATTGCACCTAAAGTTTGGGCTTGGAATAAAGGGCGAGTGGATGAATTAAAGAAATGGATCGATCATTTATATGTCATTTTTCCATTCGAATTAAAGCTCTTCCGCGAGGCAGGAATACGCACAGAATATGTAGGAAATCCTCTTCAAGATTCCATTCAGGCATTTAAACCGAATGCGACATTTTCCTTAAAGGGTAAAAAATATGTCGCCCTATTAGCCGGAAGTCGTAAACAGGAAATTAAAACTGCCTTACCTTTATTTGAGTCTTTAGCTGAGGCTAATCCAGACCTCTCCTTTGTAATTGCAGGTCTATCAGAATTGAAGGAATTATATCAAACACGTATTCCTGTCTTATTTGACCAGACCTATGATATCGTACAACAGGCGGATATAGCTATTGTCACATCGGGTACGGCTACACTAGAAACAGCTTTATTGAATACCCCTCAAATAGTGGTTTATAAGACGGATTGGGTGTTTTATTCTTTGGCCAAAATCGTTATTCAAATCAAGTATATCTCACTCGTTAATATCATCTTAGATAAATTAACGGTGCCAGAACTAATTCAAGCTAAGTTCTCTGTAGAGCACATGACAGCTTGGCTACGTGAACTTTTAACGAAAGGGACAAAGTACCAGCAGCAAAAAGAAGATTACAAACAGCTGCAAAAATTAGTAGGTGAAGCTGGGGCTTCTAAGAAAACGGCACAATTAATTTATTCAGCGGCGTCTGCTAAATAATTCTTAATCCAAGATTTTTGAACGCCTGGTATAGATTGATAAT
>CAIVPV010000023.1 GCA_903907915.1 uncultured Cytophagaceae bacterium | reverse complement strand
TAGGGGAGATCAATTAACATCTAACATGGCGAATTACCAGGTTTCTATCGATGATATTCGAATTTTTGCCTTTCACGGATTGTATCCTGAAGAGCGAATTTTAGGAAATTGGTATACCTTAGATGTGGTAGTTGAATCAGAAACTCAGTCTAATTTTTCAGATCAAATTGCGAATACCATCGATTACTCACATATTTTCGCGATTTGCAAAAGAGTAATGGCTAAGCCGGTAGATTTATTAGAGACAGTCGCGGAGAATATTGCTAAGCAGATTCAAGCCGATCTTCTAACAGAAGTATCGATTTTAGTGCAAATTTCTAAAGAAAATCCACCTATGGGTTTATCTAGTGGCAGAAGTACTGTCGTTTATCGCCTCGATTAATTTTCGTATAGTTTTATTGTGTAAATTTGGATTAGCTAAACCTATTTTATGCGTCACCAAGTCACCATTAAAGATATTGCTAAACAGCTGGGAGTCTCAGTTGCGACCGTATCTAGGGCTTTACGTGATCTACCGGATATTCATCCAGATACGAAGAAAATGGTTTTGGATTTGGCCAAAGAGCTAGATTATCAACCTAATGTCCTCGCATCTAGTTTAGTTAAATCTAAGACTAAAACCTTAGGTTTAATTGTCCCCGACCTAGGTTATTATTTCTTTTCTACGGTGGTAAAAGCAGTAGAAGATGCCGCCATAGCGGCTGGATATTCTCTTTTAATTGCCCAAACTCAAGAATCATTTGAGCGGGAACTAACGAACATTCAGAACCTGTCTCGTTCACAAGTGGAGGGAATTATCATCTCCTTGTCTCGTGAGACAGTTAATTTTGATCATTTGACTCGCTTGCAAAGAAGGGGAATTCCTTTGGTGTTTTTCGACAGGGATAGTGACGAAATCGATGCCTCTAAGGTGATGGTGGATAATGAACAGTCTGCCTATGAGGCTGTGAAGCACCTGATTGAAAATGGTTGCAAGCGTATTGCCTTCTTAGCGGGCCCTATAAATGTGTCAGTAAGTAATCAACGTCGATTAGGTTATTTGCGTGCTTTAGAAGAGGCGGGGATTCAGGCAGATGCTAATTTAATTATACATAGTGATTACTTCCAGGATTCGGCGATTTCAAAGACGCATCAGTTGATGAAGGAAGTGAATAGGCCGGATGGAATTTTAGTTGTTTCTGATCGTTTAGCGATCGGTGTTTTAATTGCCTTAAGAGAGTTGAATATATCTGTTCCTGACGAGGTAAAAATGGTGAGCTTTAATAACGAACCTATTTGTTCTTTAATTTCGCCTACAATTTCTTCGATTTCACAACCTTTGGAAGAAATAGGACGATTATCCGTGGAATTATTATTAGAACAGATCGAGCATAAAACCGATAATCCGGTCCCTAGAGTGGAAGTTTTAAAGACAAAATTGATCGTACGGGAATCTTCCGTGCGTAAAAAATAATCCCCTCATTTTAGCCTCATTTTTTCTTGGAAAAATAGGTAGAATTTAAGATATTTGTTCTATTGAAAAATACTGCTTTTGGCGGTGTTATTCCCTTGAATCAAAACATTATTTATGTCATTACAAACCAATGTTATCCCTATCAACATCGAAGATGAAATGAAAGGGGCGTACATCGATTATTCGATGTCAGTAATTGTGTCTCGTGCGCTTCCAGATGTACGTGATGGGTTGAAACCAGTTCACAGAAGGGTATTATTCGGAATGGAGGAACTGGGGGTTAGTTACAACAAATCCTACAAGAAATCTGCTCGTATTGTCGGGGAAGTACTCGGAAAGTATCACCCACACGGTGATTCATCTGTATATGATACGATGGTACGTATGGCCCAAGATTGGTCTTTACGTTATCCATTAGTGGATGGCCAAGGAAACTTTGGTTCCGTGGATGGTGATTCTCCTGCAGCGATGCGTTATACGGAGGCTCGTTTGAAGCGTATTGCGGATGAGTTGCTTTCTGATTTGAACAAAGAAACGGTTGATTTTCAACCAAACTTCGATGATTCCTTAGAAGAGCCCACGGTTTTACCTGCAAAAATTCCTAATCTATTATTGAACGGTACGTCAGGTATCGCAGTAGGTATGGCGACGAATATGGCGCCTCATAACCTAAACGAGGTAGTTGATGGAATTGCCGCGTATATTGATAACCGCGATATTACCATCCTTGAATTGATGCAATATATTAAGGCACCAGATTTCCCCACGGGAGGAACTATTTATGGTGTTCAAGGTATTCGCAATGCATTTGAGACAGGTAGAGGTCGTATTGTGGTTCGTGGTAACGCGACTTTTGATACGTCTAAAACAGGGAAAGAGCAGATCATTATTTCTGAAATTCCTTACATGGTTAACAAGGCGACACTAATTAAGCAATGT
>CAIVPV010000022.1 GCA_903907915.1 uncultured Cytophagaceae bacterium | reverse complement strand
GCAGGGTCTAAGTAATAGACGATTGGCTTGATAGGTTCCACTAATTCCCCGCGCTTGTATGCAGCCATGTCTTTCGGCTCTAAGCGCCAGCGCTGGATATAGGTTTTTTGATCTGATTTTAATTCCTCACTTGAATAATCGTATTGTTTTTGCGTGAAATAACCCACGCGCTCATCAAATAAACGCGGCTTCATCGGCTTCTCTGGCAATAAAATCATGGATTGATTCATCTGCAAACTGATGGTTTCCGTGTAAGCCGTTGCGGATGGTTTTGAGGCATTATAAGTAAAATCTTGCAGCACCTCGATGTTCAAAGGGAATGATTTGATCGAACGAATGAAACTCCGAGACGCATCTAAATTTCTTACCCCGTGTGTCACGCGCAAAGAGGCATCTAATGCACTCATTGCCGGAATGTCGCTGCTGTAAAACTTCGTCACGTCGATAACTAAAGAAGTCGAATCTTTGCTATACGTTTCAACATCAAATAGGTACAGAGTCGGCTCGTAATTGTTCGCCTTTACCGATAAACTAATAGGCAATGAATCTGCCGCTACCGATGTGTAGGATTTGATTTTGATCATGATCTTTTCTTGGAATTTCTCCCACACAATCAATTGCTCCCGAGAGGATGTTCCCGCATTGACATAGCCGCCGCCGATACCACTTGGAAGTTTGGCGATTTGGCTGACTAATAACATGTCTTTCCCCAAATGTTTCTTCGGAATTTCAAAATAAAATTTATCGCCTACTTGATGCGTAGTGAATAATCCTTTCTTGGATTTGGCGTCTTTGGTAATTACCTGATCGTAGGATTTGGTTTTAGAAACCGGTTTCTTCACAGCGGAAGAATCGGCGGGTTTCGCAGCAGGAGCAACAGGCGCTTTAGAATTTTGCGCTTGGCTTAAAAAAGAGGCTGCGCATAGGCAGACAAAAAGTAGTTTTTTCATAGGTTAAATTCGTTTCCCGAAGTATAAACCAAATGTAATAAATCTTGTTTTAAAAATAATCAAGAGTTGATGCCCACAGGTAAAATCAATTTGTTATTGTGGCCTGCTTTTGCCAACTTCGCAAGGTAAGTATTGCGAAAATATATGTCCATTTGGCTCCTCATCGGCATTGCCATCCTAGTTTTAGTGACCCTCATCTCGGTCCTGAAACTGCAGCCATTTATTTCCTTTCTAGTGGTTTCGCTAGGCCTGGGGATGGCTGGTGCGCTGAGCACCGAACAGACGATTGCCGCCATGCAAAAAGGAATTGGTGGCACCTTAGGATCCATTATTCCGATTATCATTTTAGGGGCTATGATGGGAAAGATGGTGGCCAAAAGCAAGGCGACCTTCGTGTTATCTGAATATTTTGTCGGTCTTTTTGGTCCGAAAAATTTGCCCATTGCCTTCATGTTAATCGGCTTTATTGTAGGACTTCCGCTCTTCTTTTCTGTCGCATTCCTATTACTGGCACCCTTAGTATTATCCACCGCAGAACGATACAATTTACCGCCGGTTTATTTAGGAATTCCCATGCTGGCCTCTCTTTCAATTACGCAAGGATTCTTGCCTCCGCATCCCGCGCCCTATTATTTAGTGACGCATTTGCCCGGCGCAGAAATGGGGGCGACACTTGGTTATGGCCTACTGATTTCGATTCCGGCGATGTTGGCTTCGGGATGGTTGTTTGGAAAGACCTTGAAAAATATTCCAGCTTCACCTATGTCTTTTGTGGAGGCTGACGAAAGCGGCCAAAACCCGAGCGTAGGAATTAGTTTATCCATTTTATTATTACCCGTGGCGCTCATCGCCATCAAATCTTTTGTTCATTTCCCGCTCTTCGATTTACTAGGTGAGCCCCTGGTTGCCTTATTAATCTCCGTTTTCGTTTCTGTATATTTTCTCGGAATAAGGCGTGGAATTACTTGGACAGAAATCAGCGGATGGCTGGTAGATTCAATCAAAGAAATTTCGCCGCTGATGTTGACATTTGGAGGCGCAGGAGCCTTCAAGGAAATATTGCAAGAGATGCACGTGGGCGACGCCTTACATTCACTTACCCAAGATTCCTCCTTAAATCCCTTAATTATTGCCTGGGGGATTGCCGCCGTTTTACGGATTGTAACCGGCTCATCTACGGTTTCGGGCATTACCACAGCTGGCTTGATTTTGCCTTTATTAGCCTCCTCGGGAACGAATCCTAACCTTTTGGCGCTAAGTATAGGCGCGGGATCCATGGTTTTATCGCATGTGAATGACGCAGGATTTTGGCTCTATAAAGAGTACTTTGGCGTATCCATTAAAAACAGTTTGCGCTCCTGGACCATCATGGAAACCATTCTCGCCGTCGTGGGATTGCTAGGAGTACTCGGTCTGGAATTAGTTCTGTAATAGCACTTTTTTTCCTGTTTTTGCTGACTCCCTGGCGGCGGATAAAATCTCCACTACTACTTGATTAATTTCATAAGAAGACAAGTCCATTTTTGGTTTAATTCTGCCTTGAACAACCGCTGCTAAATACGGAAACACATTCGAAACTTCGTGAGGAAGTGGATCCAGCGTAAGCATTCCCTCTACCCCAAATCGGTCCCCCGTCACATAGCGCATCTTGTTCGTTTTATCGGCTACCAAAATTCCTTTCGTGCCATAAACCTCCGTATCCTTCCGGTCAAAAGGCCAATTCCATGACGCCTGAATAATCGCCTGGCAATCTGGATACGTTAAAATAATGCTGGCCTCATCGTCTACTTTAGGATACACATCCGGCTTCAATTGTTGCGTCACCGCCGTCACCGCGATGGGTCTTTTGCCATCCATCAACCAAGTCATAATATTTGCTCCATAACAGCCAAAATCAATGATCGCCCCGCCCCCATTCATCACCGGATCTGTCAACCAGTTTAGAAATTCCGGAGCACATCCGATTTCTTTCGGCCCACGGTGTCCATCCATAATGACCACTTTGCGGATTGTGCCTAACGCTTTCTCTTCCTTGACCATTTGCCACATTTTAGCATGAGACGAATACCAAGTCGTTTCGAAATTAGTCAATAAGTGAATCGGGTGTTTCGCTACAATCGCCTTCATTTGGTTCAGGTGATCCATATTAACTGCCAAAGGCTTCTCCACAATCACATGTATTCCCTTAGGCGCACAAACCTTAACTACCTCTAGGTGCTCATAAATGCTATTGAATGCCGCAATCGCTTCTGGCTTCGTTTTAGCGATCAACGCATCTAAAGAAGGAAACCAAAGGGAATCCGGCAGGTTTTGTTTCTTCAAAAGAGCCATTGCCAGCTCTTTATTCGGCTCTGCAAAACCGACGATGATCACATCTTGCTGCGGTTTTTTAATCGCCGTATATACTTGTCCTACGTGTCCGTGGGTCATGCCGGCGATACCGACACGTAGCGGTTTGGCCTGAAAAATAAACGGTAACAAGAGAAATAAGAATAGCTTTTT
>CAIVPV010000021.1 GCA_903907915.1 uncultured Cytophagaceae bacterium | reverse complement strand
GAAAGGATCTCATTTAGCAAACTTGTCGGCCCTGAACTGCCACCTAGACTGACCAATATATTTGGCTTAGTGTTTGCTTTTAGTTTCGTATTTGAAGAATCGAAATTAGCAAATTCCCTTCTAAGAATTCGGTACGCTGGTCCCGCGAAAATTTTAGTGTAGGGCTCCACTGAGTAAGACAAGTGTTCCGCTCCAATATTCTGATTAATTATCAAGTCTGCACAGTAATGTTGATCTGAGAAATCAACAATTCTCATCAACTTAAAACCTAATGCTCTTATTTGGAGCTCATATATTTCTTCGAAGTGAGTTCCATCAATTACTATCCAGTTTGATCTCAGGCTTTTTGCAATCTCTGCAAAACACTCGAAATCATGTTTAAAGTTCCAAGCAAACTCACTATTCAAGAGATGAACAATGAAGCCTTCGTCTTTTAAGAGATCTAGAACAGATTCATTTGTTGATCTTGTTGCGAAATGGATTTCATAATTATTGTCACTTAGGTACTGACCGAGAGCCAACATTCTAATTACATGTCCCATGCCTATTTCGTCAGAT
The DNA here is from genome assembly GCA_903907915.1 of uncultured Cytophagaceae bacterium. GTDB lineage: Bacteria > Bacteroidota > Bacteroidia > Cytophagales > Spirosomataceae > Aquirufa. Next base: position 3,125 of record CAIVPV010000021.1, on the reverse strand, counting down.
GCGTCAGCACGAAATAGGATTTTTTCTTTTTTGAAGTTTTGCATTGTGGTAATTATATCGGACAGCTCTGAATTTGAGAGAGCTACTGCCACTTGAAAGATGCGATTTCAAATACACCTTTGCTGCAGTGATTGGAAACTGCCCGAGAACTAATTCATTTTAAGCCGATGACTTGGTCAGTATGAATCAGCGAGTCAAAATCTACAAGGAGAGCAGGTCACAGGAGCGACTAATTCATGATCCTTTGTGTGGATTGATTGCCTTTGGCGCAAAGAGTGCAACAGTGACTGGTCCATAGGGTTGGCTCTTTGATGCGATGGCAACAGCGGTGGTGGTCGGCGGAGCCGATAGTTGTAAACTAACTAAACACTCGGAGACGTCGCATAGCCCAGTCGAGTGCGCCTCACTGCTAACGAGGTTCTTATTAATTGCCAATATTTTTGAGGGCAACAAATCACGCTTTATTTGTTTGAAATCCAGAACTTCTAGGTAAGCAGGCGAACCGTTAACGGAAATTTGCCCTGGAATCAGCAAAAATTTGAATACTGAATTACCTGCGAGCGCCCTTTCCAGGGGTATCTAAATGTTTGCCTGCTCTGGCTAGTTGAAGACGATTATGAATAGTAGTTGGAGTTTCATCTTCAGTCTCTGCGATAACTGCTGCAGCTCAGGTCCCCCCAAGCTTGTAGATCTTTAAAGATTCTTGCTGTTGCCCCGGAAGAGGATCAATCCTTAAGTATCTAGCAGATTCTCTAACAAAATTGTGCTCCATAAATCCCCCATCCGACAATCGCTAGTCAACCAATCAACTGGAACAAGTTATTCCGATTTCATATTACGAATTCCCTCAGCCATCCAATCGGTGGGCTATTCTTTTCAAATGGAAACTCTGACAAAAAGTCTAGTAGTTGGTTCAGCAAATTTTGGAGCCAAGTATGGTGCCAGGAGTAGCCAAGTGTCTCAACAGGATTCATTCAAGATAATCCAAGAAGTTTCGCAGAGAAATGATGTATTCATTGAGTCAAGTGAGAGTTATCCTGGGGCAGAAAAGATTATTGGTGAGGCGCTAGGAACAAAAAAATTTGAAAAAATAATAATCAAAATATCTCCGCAATCGTATTCAAACGAGAGCTCTTTTATTGGGGCTGTAGAGAATTCTCTATGTAATTTGAATCAATCAAAGGTCTATGCAATTATGCTTCATGGGGTTGGCGACTCCCTCGGAAAGTCAAAATCCGTTATTCAGGTGGGAATAAATAGCATTCTTAAGGGAGGCTTATCAGAAAAAGTTGGAGTATCTTGCTACAGCATTTCTGAAGTTGTTGAAACAAAGGCCGTCTTTCCCGAAATGGGAATTTATCAACTGCCCGAAAATATTGTAGACACAAGAAAGTATTTTTCTAGGGAATTAAGCGAACTCTCTGCAGCTGGCGTGATATTTCAGGTTCGATCAATTTTCCTCCAAGGGTTACTTCTTGATGCGCGCTCGACACTCAAGTCGAGGTTCCATGAGACTGAAAAGCTTCAGCAAGAAATCAAGACTCTGGCAGAGAGTCAAGATATGGATAGTGCTGAATTATGCTTAAGGTATGCATTATCAATCAACTGGGCCTCACAATTTGTATTAGGTCTTGATAGCTATGAAGATTTCAGAAAAAACTTAGAAATAATTGAAAATGCGAGACCAGAGGTTTCGTTTGAAGTAGCAAAAGGAAGCGATTTCCTTGTGGACCCAAGAAACTGGTCATGAAGTTGCCACCAATGAGAAATCCATTAATCATCTAGGCAAGAATGACTTCGACCGGGCTTCCCGAGAAAGTTTTAGAGCTTCTTGAAGAAAGTCCTATAATTGATTACCGACTTCAAAGAATAAGTGAATCAAAACTTGTACAGAGAGTAGTTGTCGCAACTCACAAGCCTTTGTGAGAGGTTCTTTGAATAATGTGCTTGCTAGGTTTATTAAGGTCTTAGATATTTATGAGCAAGAATTCTTCATTAGGATTACAGGCGATTGCCCTCTGGTGATGCCAGAAATGCTAGATTCAATGATTGAAGTTTTTGAGAAATCTGATCTAGATTATCTCTCAAATGCACTGGAGCCAAGTTTTCCAGATGGCCTTAACATTGACAAAGTTAAAACTTCAGCCCTGAGGAAATTGAATACTATGAAACTTTCTGCGACCGAAAAAGAGCACGTCACACTCGGGATTTACTCGAGACCGAACCTTTTTAGTATTCAGAATTATTCAAATGGAACAGACCTATCAGAAGAACGCTGGACCGTGGATTACACACAGGACCTTGAATTTGTCAGAAGAATCGTGCGGTTTGAAAAAAAGCAATTCAGATACCTAACACTTTCTGAAGTGGTAAACTTTCTGAGAAACAACCCAGAACCGGGGAATACGCTAGCGGGCAATCTACGCAATGAAGCGCTCAAAGATTGGAAGCCTCAACATGAATAATCCAAGGTACGAGGAATCAACGAACTTTTTGAAATTAGCTGAGAAATTGATTCCACTCGGCTCTCAAACGTTCAGCAAATCAAGAACGCAATACCCCGTGGGAATCTCTCCTTTATATGTTGACCGGGCGAAAGGTTGCTATACTTGGGATATTGATGGAAATAAGTACATTGATTTAGTAAGTTCGCTGGCTTCCATTACCCTTGGTTACCAAAATCGGCAAGTGAATAGAGCGATTCGAAAGCAGTTGAATACTGGAACAATATTTTCGCTTCCGGGAAAACTAGAATTTGAAGTAGCAGAAAAGATAGTTAATTTGGTTCCCAGTGCCGAGCAGGTTAGGTTCGGCAAAAACGGTACAGATGCAACCTCCGCAGCCATCAGATTAGCCAGAGCTGTTACAGGAAGACAAGTAATCGCGGTGTGCGGATATCACGGTTGGCAAGATTGGTATATTGGGTCAACAACAAGAAATAAAGGAGTTCCGGCTGGTGTTAGCGCTTTAACTCATCAATTTGAATATAACAACATAGTATCTTTGAAAACAATCCTTGAAGAATTACCCGGCCAATTTGCTGCAGTGATTATGGAACCAATGAACGCACAATGGCCAAATCCCGGCTTTCTAGAAGAAGTTAGGAAAATTACAAAAGATTTAGG
>CAIVPV010000020.1 GCA_903907915.1 uncultured Cytophagaceae bacterium | reverse complement strand
GTAGACATCGCGTGCATGGCTGTGAAACCACCCACCGAAGCGATGGTCACTGGAGCTTCAGAACCACCCGTAACACACACGTTTATACGTCCGGTACGAATGTAGTTGAATGCATCAATAATCGCGTTGTTAGCTGATGAACAAGCTGAAACTGTTACGTAGTTAGGACCACGGAATCCGTTACGGATAGAGATTTGGCCAGAAGATGAATCTGCAATCATCTTAGGGATAAAGAATGGATTGATTTTCGGTGTTCCGTCTCCTTGTCCGAAATAAATCATTTCGTCCTCAAAAGTTTTCAATCCACCGATACCTGATCCCCAGATAACGCCTACTTTATTTTTATTGATGGTTTCCATGTCAAAATTCGCATCAGCAATCGCCTCATCGGCGGCTACAACAGCGTATTGTGTGAATGGATCCATTTTGCGAGCTTCTTTAGCATTGATAAAATCTTCTACCTTGAAGTTCTTTAATTCACAAGCAAAACGAGTTTTGAATTTTTCCGCATCGAATTTCGTGATAGGACCACAACCGCTCACGCCGTTCTTTAATCCATCCCAATATTCACTAACTGTGTTCCCGATGGGGGTTAGGGCGCCTAAGCCCGTGACAACTACACGTTTTAACTCCATATTATTCGTATTTATGAATCTACTTTAAATAAAAAATGTCAATTAGTTCGAGAAATCCCATGGAAAAATCCACCTGATTACTTTTAACTAATTGACATAATTTTTTATGGTTGCTTCGATTACTTTGCGTTCTCTTCCAAATAAGTAATAGCTTGGCCTACTGTTTGGATGTTCTCCGCTTGATCATCAGGGATAGAAACAGAGAATTCTTTTTCGAATTCCATGATTAGCTCAACCGTGTCTAGCGAGTCAGCTCCCAAATCGTTTGTGAAAGATGCCTCAGGAGTAACTTCTGATGCTTCTACACCTAATTTTTCAACGATGATGCTCTTTACTTTTTCTGCAATATCTGACATTTTAATATTATTTTGGGGTTCAAAAACGTTGCAAAGATTAGAATTAAAGTTGAATTTATCAAACAAATTTGATTCTAATTAAGCTGTTCTAGGGTGTTTACCTTAAAAACAAAGCGATGCAGCCCCTAAAAGGCCTGCGTCGTTCCCTAATAAAGCTTTTTTAATCGTTAATTTTTCTAAATAAGCAGGTGTTAACCAGTAATTTAATTGCTTCTCCATACTAGGAAGAATAAAGTCGTAAGAGGCTGATAATCCGCCACCTATGAATATATTTTTAATATCTAAAATACGAATCAAGGAGACTAACATATCCCCTAAGAGGGTACCTACTTCGTCCCAAACAGCTAAAGCTAATTCGTCCCCTTCTTCTGCACCCACCACTAAAGCCGTGGTGGAAATAGTTCCATCCGCTGGCAAAGATGTTTTGCCTGTATAGCTTGCGCGCATGGTGGTAGCCAATTGCAATAATTCTTTCTTTCCTACATTGCGTTCCAGCACTTTCCCATTGCGAGAAGGTACGTGACCAGGTTCCATGGCATTGCCATCACCCCCTAAAAATATTTTTCGATCGATAACCGCAGCACCGCCTACGCCTGTACCTAAGGTAATAAAGACAAAGTCTTCAGGCATATTTGCTTTCTCGGGAGAGAAATAGAATTCACCTAAAGCAGCTGCGTTCGCATCATTTTCCATGAAGAAGGTATGTTCCGGGAAACGTTTTTCTAACATGTCGATCATGGGGGAACCATCAATCTCAGGAATAGCCGTGATCTCCACCAAGGTACGGCGATCTTTGGTCAAAATACCAGGTAGGCCGATTCCGATTTTCTTCACATGCTTGTGTTGATACAATTGCAAGGCAATGGCATCAGCCAAACGCTCTAAAAAGTGGTTTGATTCTCTCCAGGTAGCGGTATCGTAACTTTGAAAATTGTTGATTTGACCCGTGTCTGCATGGACAATACCCATTTTTACACCTGTACCACCTACATCGATTCCTAAGTATTCTGCTGCTACCATTATTTTGATTTATTGAATTACGAAATTGTCGATTTTTGACGTGAATTTCAAATCAAAAGGCACTCATTTGTAAATTTGCTCGATTTTTTCAAGTATTTGCGTGACTGCAGGACAGATTAACGCATTTTTTGAGGTCAAACCCAAAATCCCCATGATGTTCTTTCGATCGGTGTGTGGGTATTCTCGGCAGGCTTTGGGGCGGTGATCATAGATACCACATTTATTATCTGTAAGATCTAAAAAGGGACAAGGAGCCGCAGGATATACCCAATCTCCATCGGAATCTTGCACTAAATAGGCATCCAAGAAGGCAGAGGTCTTCATTTTAAATAAATGGGAAACCCGTTGGATATCCGTGTCATTCCACATGGGACTCGTGGTGCGACAGCAATTTCCGCAGGTCAGGCAATCCGTTTTTGCAAAAACCTCCTGGTGAGCTTGGAAAAATTGTGCGTCTAGATTCTTAGGCTTTCTGGCAACCAGGCGCTGTATGAATTTACGGAAAGAGGGGTCTTTTTTCTCCTTAGGCATGGAAGCAAGAGCGGCAACGCGCTTCATAGGATTCAGTTTCACCTAATAAAACGGTTTGTTGTTGATCGGCTTTGCGGTAGGAATAGTGGGCAGCTGCTCCACAATTCACGCAAACGGCATGTACTTTCGTGACGAACTCAGCAATAGCCATTAATCCGGGCATGGGTCCAAAAGGAATACCCTTAAAGTCCATATCCAAGCCAGCGACAATGATTCGTTTACCTTGATTCGCTAAGGTATTACAAACCTCCACGATGTTTTTGTCGAAGAATTGCACTTCATCTAATCCGATCACATCGCAGTCGCCAGCTAATAGCAGGATTTCGCCTGAATTATTGACGGGAGTAGAACGGATCGAGTTTTGGTTATGGGAAACAATATCTTCGTCGTGGTAACGCGTGTCGGTAATCGGTTTAAAGATTTCGACGCGCATTTGAGCGATCTTTGCGCGCTTGAGGCGGCGAATTAATTCCTCTGTTTTTCCCGAAAACATGGAGCCACAAATAACCTCAATCCAGCCTGCTGGCGGATTGCGTTCGTTGGATCTTTTATGATTGGGTTCTAAAAACAAGGGCGTAAAAAGCCCCTGATTTTGCATTCAGGGGCTGTATTAAATGAGTGTTATTTGGAAGTGAATGTGGCCGAGAAATATTCGCGGTTCATTCGGGCAATGTTCTCAATCGAGATACCTTTAGGGCATTCAGCCTCGCAAGCACCCGTATTAGAGCAAGCGCCAAATCCTTCTTCGTCCATCTGAGCGACCATCGCTTGAGCGCGCGTGGCTGCCTCGATTTGGCCTTGTGGAAGGAGGGCAAGTTGAGAAACTTTGGCAGAGGTAAACAACATCGCCGACGCATTCTTACAAGCCGCTACGCAAGCACCACAACCGATACAAGCCGCTGCCGCGAAAGCCTCGTCCGCATCGTCTTTATTAATCGGGATGTTGTTCGCATCCTTCGCATTGCCTGTGTTCACTGAAATGAAACCTCCAGCCGCAATAATACGGTCAAAAGAGGAACGGTTCACCACTAAGTCCTTAATCACCGGGAATGCACTCGCTCTCCAAGGCTCCACTGTAATAGTTTCGCCATCTTTAAAGGAACGCATGTGCAATTGACAAGTCGTTACACCGCGGTTCGGTCCATGTGGGCGACCGTTAATGTACATCGAGCACATTCCGCAAATACCTTCACGGCAATCGTGGTCAAATGCGACAGGATCATCTCCTTCTTCGATCAAACGGTTATTTAACACGTCAATCATTTCCAAAAATGACATATCGGTGGAGATGCCGCTTACCTGGTAGGTTTCGAATTTACCAGCTACGCTTGCATTTTTTTGTCTCCAAATTTTGAGTGTCAGGTTTAAATTTCCTTCCATTGTATCGAATTATTTATAAGATCTTTGAGCAATTTTGATGTTTTCGTATTTCAATTCTTCTTTATGAAGCTTGAATTTCGATTGTTTTTCGTATTCCCAAGCCGCTACATACGCGTACTTTTCGTCATCACGAAGGGCTTCCCCATCTTCTGTTTGGAATTCCGTACGGAAGTGACCTCCACAACTTTCGTCGCGATCCAAGGCATCAATACACATTAATTCCCCTAATTCTAAGAAGTCAGCCACACGGCCCGCCTTCTCTAATTCAGGATTTAGGTTATCAATTTCACCTGGAATCTTCACATCTGACCAAAACTCCTTTTGCAATGCCTGAATCTCCTTAATCGAAGCTTTCAAACCTTCCGCGCTACGCGCCATTCCACATTCATCCCACATGATTTTACCTAAACGCTTGTGGAAGTAATCGACCGGCTTATTGCCTTTAATGTTCATCAACGTCTCTAAACGATCGCGCACCGCTTTTTCTGCTGCTTCAAAATCTGGGGTATCTGTCGACATCGCCGGTGTGCGAATTTCGGCTGCTAAATAAGCACCGATCGTGTATGGGATCACGAAATAACCATCCGCTAAACCTTGCATCAAGGCTGAAGCTCCTAAACGGTTAGCGCCGTGATCAGAGAAGTTAGCCTCTCCTAGAGCGTATAAACCTGGAACCGTGGTCATTAAATTATAATCTACCCAAAGTCCACCCATCGTATAGTGAACCGCTGGATAAATACGCATAGGCACCTCGTATGGATCTTCTCCCGTAATTTGCTTGTACATATCAAACAAGTTACCGTATTTCTCTTTTACGACTGCCTTACCCATCGCTTGAATCTCCTCGTCTGATGGATTGTGCATATTATGCTTGTTCGCTTCTCCTTGACCGTAACGAATAATCGCCGCAGCGTAATCTAAGTAAACAGCCATTTTAGAAGTTCCTACGCCAAAACCTGCATCACAACGTTCCTTCGCCGCACGAGACGCAATGTCACGAGGTACTAAATTTCCGAATGCAGGATAGCGACGCTCTAAGTAATAATCTCTTTCGTCTTCCGGAATCTCGTTCGCCTTGCGGGTATCGTTTTCCTTTTTAGGAACCCAAATACGTCCGTCATTACGAAGGGACTCAGACATCAACGTTAATTTCGATTGGTGATCACCTGAAACCGGGATACAAGTAGGGTGAATTTGCGTATAGCAAGGATTCGCGAAGAAAGCGCCTTTTTTGTGTGCCTTCCAAGCCGCCGTTACGTTCGATCCCATCGCGTTAGTCGACAAGTAGAATACGTTTCCGTAACCACCTGTACACAATAAAACGGCGTGTCCGAAGTGACGCTCTAAAGCTCCAGTTACAGAGTCACGAGCAATAATACCACGCGCTTTTCCGTCGATCGTAACGACATCTAGCATTTCGTGGCGTGTATACATTTTTACGTTACCCATTCCCACTTGGCGTTGCAAAGCAGAATAAGCACCTAATAATAATTGTTGACCTGTTTGACCTGCGGCGTAGAAGGTACGTTGTACTTGTGTTCCACCGAATGAACGGTTAGAAAGTAATCCGCCGTATTCGCGTGCGAAAGGAACTCCTTGCGCCACACATTGGTCAATGATATTTCCAGATACCTCCGCAAGACGGTGAACGTTTGCTTCACGCGCACGGTAGTCACCCCCTTTGATGGTATCGTAGAATAAACGGTAAACGGAGTCGCCGTCGTTTTGGTAGTTCTTTGCTGCATTGATACCTCCTTGTGCCGCAATTGAGTGCGCACGACGAGGAGAATCTTGGAAACAGAATACTTTTACTTTATATCCTAATTCAGCTAGCGAAGCAGCCGCAGAAGCACCAGCAAGCCCGGAACCTACCACGATGATTTCTAAGCTACGTTTGTTGGAGGGATTTACCAACGAAACACTGGATTTGAATGTTGTCCACTTGTCGGCTAAATTACCTCCAGGGATTTTTGCATCTAATTTTGTCATATCAATCGTATCGCTGAAATATTAATGAATCAAATGGAAATAAAAGGCTACCGGCATGGCAGCGAATACCGCTGGAATAACGATAGAGAAGATAGCTCCTACTAATTTAATGCCCGGAGTATATTTCGGGTGATTCCAACCGATGGATTGAAATGCACTTGAGAAACCGTGTAATAAGTGATATCCTAAAGAAATACATCCTAACACATACACGATTACAACAACTGGATTCATAAACACCGCTTGCATCTCTGCAAATAATGTGTGGTCTTCTAAGCCTTCCGTTAATCGAGAAAAATACCAAAAATGCTTCAAGTGAAGGATTAAGAACAATAATAATAAGGTGCCCAAAAGGCCCATCGAACGAGAATACCATTTACTGTTAGCTGCACCGTCCACTTTAGCATAAGCTACCGGGCGTTTTGATTTATTTTCAAACCAAAGACGTAGTCCATCAAAAATGTGGAGTAATAAACCGGCAAATAACACAATCTCCATCGTACGGATGATCGGGTTCGTTCCCATGAACTCTGCGCCTTCATTAAAGGCTGCTCCACCGTCATTTAAGAATATTAATGCATTTAAGCTGCAATGAACTAACAGGAAGCTGATTAAAAAGAGGCCCGTTATGGCCATCAGAAGCTTTTTCCCGAGTGATGAATTAAGTGATTTTGCTAACCAAGCCATAAATAATTGTATTTGTTAAAAGGAAAGAAAAATTAACGAACGGGTTCGATAAAATTTAACTATCAAAACTACAATCGAAATGCCGCTCTATCAAATTTAAAACGTAAAAAATCCATTTTTTTTGAAAAAACGAAATGCCTGCTTAACTTACACCTATTCAAAAACGTTTTATGCTCATCAAAAGAATAGGCCTTTATTTTCTCTTTCTATGCACGTTAAGTTTTGCGGCAAAGGCAACCCATTTAAAAGGGGGAGAAATCACGGTCAAGCGTGTTTCGGATAAAACATTAACTTTTGAATTTACACTAACGACGTTTACGGAGAATAACCGGGCGAATGTAGAGCAAAACACGGTTAATTTTTGTTTTGGAGATGGATCCTCCATATTGTCTGCAAAAAGATCGGCTGGATATCCGCTGAATTTAGGGAATGGGACCATGAAAAACGTCTACAAGATTCAGTATACCTACCCCGCAGCTTCGCTATTTTATAAAGTATCTGTAGCCGTTCCGAATCGAAATGATGGCGTTTTAAATATCACTCGCTCGGTTGATGTCCCCTTTTATGTAGAGACGATATTCTCCATTAATGCAGGTTTGGGCTTGAATTCCACCCCCGTTTTATTAAATCCTGCGGTGGATTTAACTGCGGTAGTAGGCCAACCATTTATTCATAATTCGAATGCGGTGGATGCGGAAGGGGATTCTTTGGCCTACCGCTTATCCGTCTCTAGAACTGGGGCAGAATTAACCTGTGATCCGGCAAGCCGTGGATTATTAGCGCCTAATTTCAAACAGCCAAACGAGGTTTCAACAACTCCGTCCTCGTTTACTATTAATTCCAGAACGGGGGATTTAATCTGGAAATCACCACAAGAAGTAGGAATCTATAATTGTGCCTTCATTGTCGAAGAGTGGCGAAACGGGGTAAAAATCTCCGAAACCGTTCGGGATATGCAGATCGAAGTAAAGGATCTAGATAACCGCGGACCCTTATTAACTGTACCTGCGGACGTCTGTGTGCAAGCCGGAACTCGCATTAACCAAACCATCACGGCGATCGATCAAGTATCTAAAACAGGACGAGTAGATCCGATAAGCATTACTAGTACGGGTAACGTCTATGCCATCGATACCACCTATGCGGTTAAACCACCAAATGCCACTTTCACTGCAGCAGCACGCCAAACAAGTCTAACCGCCATTGGGACCTTCAATTGGCAAACGGATTGCGTACATATTCGTAAAGAGGATTATGATATTTTCTTTAAGGCGGAAGATTTTCCTCCGGTGACGAGTGCTGGAGTGAGTAATTTAGTGGATAGTAAGATTTGGAAGATACGCGTTTTAGCTCCTGCCGTTAAAAATGTGACGGCGACTGCGGGTACCGGAACGCAGATTTTGGTAAAATGGTCGACCTATACCTGTGCTTTGCCTAATGCGACTTTGATTCTTTATCGGAAGCAAGGCGCTTGCGACGCGGTAGTAAACGCGAATTGTGCCACAGGAATGACGCAATCAGGGTATACGGAATTAGCTAGATTCCCCGTATCCACCACCTCTTACACAGATAATGCCATCGTTAAAAATACCAATTATTCGTATCTGTTAGTAGTGGCCTTTACGAATTCAAAAGGGGCAGATGATTTTAGCCCCATGTCGAATTCCGCTTGTTATTTAATTGCGAGTGCTTCGCCTATCATGACGAATGTGTCTGTATTGAAAACGAGTACGACGGCAGGGGAGAACCTAGTACGTTGGACGCGTCCGGTGAAATTAGACACCTTACAATACCGAGGTCCTTATAGCTATCAATTAATGCGGGCTATCGGAACAGGAACTTATGGGGCAATCGGTTCACCTATTTCTGCGTCCATTCGTACCGCAGTAAACGATACCTCTTATACGGATACAGGTTTGAACACCTCGGCTTTGACCTACCGTTACCGTACTGATTTCTATTATACTTTGAACGGCGTGCGTACTTTATTAGAGTCGCCGTCACCCGCTTCCAATGTGCGTTTGAGTTCTCAAGTGGCTATTGCCTCAGTGAAATTAGCTTGGACTGCGACCGTTCCTTGGACGAATGAAAATAGAACGCACCGGGTGTATCGAGAGACTCCACGAGGTTCTGGGCTATTTAATCGGATTGCTGATGTGCCAGTGACG
>CAIVPV010000019.1 GCA_903907915.1 uncultured Cytophagaceae bacterium | reverse complement strand
TTAAAAAGAAAACATTTGGTTTTAGGTATTTTAGCACAGTTTTTAAACCTGGGAGCACAAGTTTCATTATGGGGAAATTTTGTCGATCTTAAATTAGACCTTGCAAAGAATGATAATCTATGGTTAGTGGAGAAAATATACCAAATCAGTGATTCGATGAGCCCTACCCAAATTGCAAGTTTTCATGCTTCATTTGCGTTTATTATCTTCTTATTAGGACGCTTCTTGGGAACTTACTTAATGGGTAAAATAGCTTCCAATAAAGTTTTAGGGGTATATGCAATTGGATCAGTTATCTCCGTTATCATAGCGATGTTTGGTGGTGGATTAGCTGCCTTAATTGCCTTGATAGCAGTTTATTTCTTCCAATCTATTATGTTTCCCACCATTTTTGCCTTGTCTTGCAAAGGCTTAGGAGAAGGGAAAAAACTAGCCTCTTCTTTAATCATTATGTCGATTGTAGGTGGAGCCATCATTCCACCTTTAACTGCCTCTTTATTTAAGGTAAGTACGGTGGCAGCATTGAGCATACCGCTGGTATGCTTTACCTATATTATTTATTACGCCTATAAAGGGTATGAAATTAGAGACTAATGCAGCGATTTATCTTATTTTTAGACTTACGGGATGATCCTAAACTAATTGAGGAATATGAGAAACACCATGACTCAATTCCTTCTGAAATCAAGGAGAGTATTCTGTCTTCTGGTATTGAAACAATGAACATATTTCGATTTGAAAATCGTATGTGCCTTGAAATTGTGGCATCTGATTCTTTTAGTTTTGAAGAAAAAGAAAAAATGGATACCAATAATCCTGCCGTGCAAGTTTGGGAATCCTTCATGTTTACTTACCAAAAAATTATCCCAGGAACTCCAGAAGGAGTTAAATGGGTTCTCGCAAAAAATATATTTAGCCTTACAAAATGAGTCAAACTTTCTTACAAATTAATCCGACTGATAATTTACTAGTAGCCTTACAAGATCTACCTAAAGGAACTATCATTAACCATAACGGAAATGAAATAGCTTTACAAGATGACATTGCTGCTAAACATAAATTTACTACGGAAGCCATATCTAAAGATGGAAAAGCTTTCATGTATGGTGTGTTAGTCGGTTTAGCCAGTCAAGATATTCCCAAAGGTGGATTAATACATACATTTAATCTTCATCATGCTTCGACTGATTTTGTAGGTAAACAACAAGAATACCATTGGACGGCACCTGATGTAAGTAAATATAAAAATAGAACGTTTAATGGCTACCACAGAGCAGATGGACAAGTGGGGACACAAAACTATTGGTTAGTTATTCCCTTAGTTTTCTGCGAGAATAGAAATATTGAACTTTTAAAGAATGCATTTTTAAATGGTTTGGGTTTCCAAAAAATGGATCCCTTCACTCAAAAGGTGCAACAATTAGGTCAACAACTAGCTCAAGGTAAAGCTTTGGAGATTGATACAGCTTCATCAGCGTCCATATTAGTTCATAAATCGTCCCAATTCCCCCAGGTAGATGGAATTAAATTTTTAACGCACGAAAGTGGCTGTGGCGAAAATAAAGATGACTCCTTAAGTCTATGTGCTTTATTAGCAGGTTATTGTCTAAACCCAAATGTAGGTGGCATTACCGTTTTAAGCTTAGGTTGCCAGCATTCTCAAATTGAAGTATTCAAAGAGAAATTATTCGAAAAAGACCCCAACTTTTCAAAGCCCTTATACATCTTTGAACAACAACAAGATAATGGAAGTGGCGTGGAGAATATGTTGAATGAAGTTATTCTACAAACATTTAAGGGTTTAGTGGAGATCAATCAACAAACTCGTCAACCAGCTCCATTATCAGCTTTAAGGGTAGGAGTTAAATGCGGGGGTTCTGACGGATTCTCAGGAATTTCAGCTAATCCAGCCATCGGCCATACAGCAGATTTAGTGGTAGGATTAGGAGGTACGGTCATGATTGCGGAATTCCCTGAATTATGTGGTGTGGAGCAGGAGTTACAAAATAGATCCGTTACGAAAGAGGTTGCTGATAATTTTGGATTTTTAATGCGTGAATATGCCCGCAGAGCAGCTTTAGTAGGAGCAGGGTTTGATATGAATCCTTCTCCAGGAAATATTAAGGATGGTTTAATTACGGATGCTATAAAATCAGCTGGAGCCGCTAAGAAAGCTGGATCATCTCCTATTGAAGATGTTGTAGGCTATGGGCAATATGTGACTAAAAAAGGCTTAAATTTAGTTTGTACGCCCGGAAATGATGTATTAGCCACCACTGGAATGGCCGGTGCTGGAGCCACCATCCAATTATTCACCACAGGTTTAGGTACCCCTACTGGTAATCCGATTAGCCCCATGGTTAAATTATCAACGAATACGAAACTAGCCGATAAACTTCCAGAAATCATTGATATCAATTGTGGTCCTATCATTTCAGGTGAAAAGACCGTGGAAGAAATGGGGGAGGAAGTATTGGAATACATTATTAAATTAGCCTCTGGAGAGATTAATACGAAAGCAATGGATTTAGGGCAAGATGACTTTATGTTCTGGAGGAGAGGAGTTTCACTATAAATTGTAAATGGTAAATGGTGAATGGTAAATGGTAGATTAGAGAGTATAGATAATAGATAAAAAACACTAGCGACTAGTGACTAGCGACTGAAAGATATGTTTCAATTAACCTCCAAAAAAGTACTCATCACCGGCGGATGTTCCGGCATCGGGCAATCTATTGCCTTGACTTTTTTAGCGCAAGGAGCACAGGTTCATATTCTTGACTTGAAGCCATCTGCAGATCCAATGCCGTCAGATATAACCTTTCATCAGGCTGACATTACGTCTTTAGAAGCTGTTAAAGCCATTGCAGAGAAACTTAAGTCCCTAGACATTTTAGTAAATAATGCAGGTATACCACAAATTGGTAATTTGGAGAAAACAAGTCCAGATGATTTTCAAAACATATTTGATGTAAATGTAAAAGGAGCCTACCATTGCATGTATGCCTTTATTCCAGCTATGATTGAACAAAAATCGGGGGTGATTTTAAATATGGCATCCGTAGCAGCATCGGTCGGTATTCCAGATCGATTTGGTTATTCTATGACCAAAGGTGCGATAAAATCCATGACACAATCAGTCGCTAAAGATTATATTCACCAAGGGATTCGTTGCAATTGTATTTCACCGGGTAGAGTTCATACCCCATTTGTGGATGGTTTTATCGCCAAAAACTACCCAGATCAACAAAAAGAGATGTTTGAAAAACTTTCTGCTACTCAACCCATTGGTAGGATGGCAAAACCTCAAGAAATTGCTCATTTAGCCTTATATTTATGTTCCGATGAAGCCGCATTTATCACTGGTTGTGATTATCCCATTGACGGTGGATTCCTTTATTTAAACAACTAGACCTATGAAAAAACAACTGATTTGCCTGTTATTGATTTTGGGAACCTCTTTAAGTTCATTTAAAAAGGATGGTCCTAAACGTATCGTTTTCTTTGGAGACTCCATCACACAAGCTGGAGTGAATAAGACCGGTTATATTACCAAAATGACCGAAATGATAGCTTCTCAAGGTCTTTCCAACCAATATGAATTAATTGGCGCAGGTATTGGAGGAAATAAAGTATACGATTTATACTTACGTCACGAAGAAGATGTGGTAGCTAAAAATCCGAATATCGTAATTATTTACATTGGTATTAACGACGTTTGGCATAAAACAAGTTCTCGTACAGGAACAGATGCAGACAAGTTTGAAAGATTCTATACGGCTTTAATTAAGAAGATTCAAAAAGCTAATGCTCAAGTAGTTATCTGTACACCTACAGTCATTGGTGAGAAGTTTGACAACTCCAATGAAAACGATGGAGACCTGAATGCCTATGCAGCAATCATTAAAAAAATTGCAAAAGATAATAGCCTGCAATTGATTGACCTTCGAAAAGCATTTATGGACTACGAATCAAAAAACAATATCGAAAACAAGGAAAAAGGAATACTAACTTCGGATCGTGTACACTTAAATGAGGCGGGCAATCAATTCTTGGCTGATACGATGTGGGAGGTTATTAAAAAATTATAGAATGAAATTAGCTAGAGTAGGAAACCTAGGAACAGAAAAACCTTGTATTTATCAAAGTGGAGCATACTATGACGTATCCTCCCTATTTTCCGATTTCAATGAATCCTTTTTTGATACTAATGGATTAGCAGATTTAGCTAAATTAAATCCAACAGATTTTCCTGTCATATCAGGAAGACTGGGGTCTTGTGTAGCGAGACCTAGTAAGATAGTATGTGTAGGCCTTAATTATGCTGACCATGCTAAAGAGACGGGTGCTGAGATTCCCAAGGAACCTAT
>CAIVPV010000018.1 GCA_903907915.1 uncultured Cytophagaceae bacterium | reverse complement strand
CTCCTTAGGGCAATTACGCTCTATTCGCGTGACCTTAGTAGGCGAAGTAAAAAAACCAGGCAACTATTCTGTTTCCTCCCTTTCTACCTTAATGAATGCATTGTATGCATCAGGAGGGCCATCTGATTTAGGATCTTTCCGTAAGATTGAATTAGTACGCAACGGGAAAACCATAACCACCTTAGATTTATATGACTTCTTGTTAAAGGGAGATTTATCTAAAAATAGAATTTTACAAGATGATGATGTGATCCGTGTAGGAACCTACGAGTCACGCGTGGCGGTAAGTGGTGCAGTGAAGAAAAAGGCTTTATTTGATGTGAAGAAAGGCGAAAATGCAGCTGACATCTTGCGCTATGCAGGTGGTTTTGCGGATGACGCTTTCAAGGAACGTATTCGCGTGTTGAGAATGGGATCGGCTGGTTTTGAAGTGCAATCAGTGAAGGTAGAGGCGCTGGCAGGGTTTAACTTACAATCAGGAGATACCTTAGTGGTGGATGCTTTGGCTAAAACTTTTACTAATCGTGCCTTTATAGATGGAGCGGTGTATTATCCAGGCGACTACGGGCTTAACGAATTTTCCAATTTGAAAGACTTATTACTGGCCGTTCGTGTGAAGGAAAATGCGTTTACAGAACGGGCACTTTTAAGTCGATTGAATCCGGATTTAACGCCTTCCATGTTACCATTTAATGTGAAAGACATCCTTTCAGGAAAGATGGAGATTCGTTTACAACGCGAAGATAAAATTCATATTTATCCAATAACTAGTTTACGCGAGGCCTATTCAGTGACCATTAATGGAGAAGTGAATCGTCCAGCGACATTCACTTTTGCGGATAATATGCGGGTGCAAGATTTGATACTATTAGCGGATGGATTTAAAGAAGGGGCATCTCGTTCTCGAATAGAAGTATCTCGTCGTCTTTTAACGACGTCTAAGTCAGATACAACGGCTTATTCTATCATTCAATCAATCGATTTAGGCTCTGCAAAGGCGGAGGATTTGAACTTCGTTTTACAGCCTTTTGATATTGTTTCCGTGCGCAAATCCCCTAATTACCGTTCTCAAATTTCAGTTTCCGTGGAGGGCGAAGTACTTTATCCAGGCAATTATGCGCTGGCGGGGAATAAAGAGCGCCTTTCAGATATTATTGCACGTGCTGGAGGTCTAAAACAAACCGGTTATGCTACGGCGGCTATCTTACTGCGCAAAACACATGTGAATCAGACATCTGCTGATAACGCTTTGTTCTCGTCCAAGATCAATACAATCTCAAATCAATCGAAGCGTAGTTCTGGCAATTCATTTGCGGCGACAGATACGGCGAAAATTGCATCGAATGTGAATGGTTTATTAGTGGATCAAAAACCGGTAGGCATTCGCCTGGCGGAGGCGATGGAGAAGCCAGGATCATTATATGACATTATTTTAGAAGAAGGAGACGTGATTAAAGTGCCTAAGTTAACGCAGACGGTGCAGACTTTTGGCGCAGTTAATGTGCCTCGCCAAATCGCCTACCACAGCGGTTTAGGTTTCCGTCGCTTAATCTCCGAATCTGGTTGGTTCGCTCCTAATGCGTCACGCAGATACGCCTATATGGTACGTCCTAATGGCGAAATAAAAACAACGAAACGATTCTTATTTTTCCGCTTCTATCCTAGTCTAGAGCCTGGTGCGGAGGTATATGTACCTGCTCGTAAAGAGAAACGGTCAATTTCTACTCCAGAATATATCGCCATGGGAACAGGCCTGGCGTCATTAGGTGGTTTAATTATTGCATTAATTAACACGGTGAAATAATGGCTGAAAAGAAAACAATTGTGCTAGGGGACGTCATTGAATCAATCAAACGATTCTTTTCTTACCTGCGTTCTCAATTTTTATTAATTGCAATATGTGCAGTTCTTGGCTTAGTTTTGCCTTTAATTTACCGCGCCTTGCAGAAGCCAGCTTATGCAGCGTCCTCCACTTTTATCCTCGAAGAGAAATCAGCCGGTGGTGGAGGCTTGGCAGGAATTGCCTCTCAAGTGGGTTTAGATTTAGGAAATTTAGGTGGTGGAGGCTCCAGCGTGTTTACAGGAGATAATATTTTGGATATCATCAAATCCCGAATGATTATAGAAAAAGTGCTGCTTACGCCTATTCAGGGAAATTCTGGTAAGACTTTAGCGGATTTATATTTAGATTTTTCTGGTTTAGGAGAGAAATTGCCGGTGCCTGTGTCATTTGCAATTGTGTCTGATTCTGCTGTCACGCCGGCTCATTCGGTTTACCAAGATTCCGTTTTATACGTGATGTACGATCAAATCGCGAAGAAAAACGTATCTGTGGATCGCCTGAATAAGAAGGGATCCATCTTTAAGATTATAACTGTTTCACAAAACCAGGTGTTCTCGAAGAATTTCGCAGAGCGCTTGTTGAAAGAGACAACTACTTATTATGTGAATGTCAAAACAAGTAGCGCATTAGCCAATGTGAAGCGCTTGCAGGCTCGTGGAGACTCCTTGTTACGCGTTTTGAATGCAAAGTCTTATAATGCGGCATCTTTCCAAATCTTAGACCCTAACGTGGCCTTTAAATCGATGTCTGTTCCTGCAGAAGTAAGCTCTCGTGATAAGTCCATCGTGTTCAGTATTTATGCAGAGGTGACAAAAAATTTAGAGATGAGTCGCATCGCCTTGGTTTCACAGACTCCGGTGATTCAGTTACTCGACGTCCCCAAATATCCCTTGATGGACGATCGCTATTCCTATGCATTTTTAGGGTTTGCTGGTTTCTTAGCTGGAATAGTAGTCGGAGTATTCCTTTGCCTCTACCTTTATACGGATAAATAATGCGGCGGGTGTTTCTATTGCGCGCTTACGGAGATTTTGCGATAGCGGTGCAAGCCCTAGCCGCAACAGAGGTGATCGTAGCATCAATCCATTTGAAACCCTTGTATGACGCGCTTGTTTCTCGCGGCTGTATTTCGTCACGCACGATTGAATTTGTTGATTTCGGGATCCAAGGCTCTCAATTAAATCTGTTTACGAATAAGGAGTTTTTAGGTTTTGACACATTTCGTCAATTATCGAAAATCAAGGAATATGTACGGGCGAATCCAGGCTTTATTGATTTTGTCGAACAAAGTGCGCGCCTAAGACTCTTGAATTTCTTCACTGGCCATTCTTTTTAGGCAATTTTCGAAACAGGAGTGCCGGTCTATGAGGCCTATGGCTTGCCTTCGCTAGTTCTTGAAAGAAAAGGCAATAAGGTGTTGATTTTGCCTGATGCGCGATTGACTAAACGAATTATCCCTTCCTCAATTTTGGACCGGATGGAAGGTCGAGTGGCGCGGTTTGGTTCAGATTATACTACGTTCGAGCAATTGATCGACTTGATTCAAGCGTCAGATTATGTGGTGACTTCAGATTCATTGCCCTTACATCTCGCTTACCTATGCAGAAAGCCTCATTTCATTCTGTACCCGGATGGAGGTAAACAGGATTTCTTTACGCCGGATGCATTAGCAACCGGATCTTTCAGTACGTTCAGCCAATTCAGTCATGTTTAAGCGCGCATTTGTCCTTTTTGCTGAACACGAGACGGAGCGTAAGGCTCATGTGGAGGCGATGCGATCGGTGTTGCCTGATTTAGAGGTAGTGGAACCTGTTTTCCCGTCACGCGTACACGTTCCTTTTTTAGAGGCTTTGATAGAAAAGTCTCGCACGCGTACAGGTAAAGCTTTGTTAGCGACGGAGATTGGCGTCATTTTGAGCCACCGCAAGGTGTGGTCGCAGATTGCGCGCGAAAAGACAGATGATCATTTTTTAGTATTAGAATCCGACAGCCGGATAATGAAGCCTGAACTTTTGAAGGCTGAAACGGCAGAGAAATACGATCTGTTCTTCTGGGGAGCCTGGAATGGTTATGCCAGCCTGAAACGTTCGACAATAAAGAATGGCGTGGGCGAACCCTTGATTAAATCCGTTTACGGGGCTTATGGTTATTCCTTAACCGCGAAGGCGGCGCGATATTTATTACAAAAAACCGCACGGATTGCCTATCCAGTGGATATGTACAAGCACTTTGTGGATCCTTCAGAGATTTCTATTGGAAGCATTATACCAGAAGTGATTTCGACTTGGCGTACGTCTGATTCACTGATTCGGAGGGAGAGTCGCATGCAACTGATGACCGTCGAATTAATTAGAATGATTTTCTATTGCCGAAACACGATACAATCGTACTTTTGTTAATTATGAGTACAGCTAAATCTATCGTGGCGATTACTTGGGATGGCCAATCCAGCCCCATGGACCATATCCATTTCGACGCGGAGCCTGCTTTCGATTGGTTATTATACGATTACAGCGGAACGGTTGCTGAGGCTCCCATGTCCGTGGCGCATTATTTATCTATAAAATCAGAGTGCAAAGGTGATGTGATGCAGCATATTTATGCATCCTTGGTTTCAACACCGTTGAAATACATCGGATTTCTAGATGATGACCAAATCATCTCGGTTTCCGATCTCAACAAGCTCTTTTTCATTGCATCATTAGAGAAATTAGACGTGTTTCAGCCTAGCTTGAACCACGATTCCTATTATAATTTGCGTCAATTCATCCACAAGCCTGGTTATTTAGTACAAGAATCCTGGTGGGTGGAAATTATGTCGCCATTTTACAGTGAGTCCGTTTTTCAGGCTGCTGGGCCTCATTTCAAACATTCGATTTCTGGTACGGGACTCGATGTATATTTGATCCCGACGATTCAACGCCTGATAGGCAAGACGAAAACGGCTGTGGTGCACGGGGTGCAACTAAAGCACGCGCGTCCGATTCGTACGGACAATCGGGTATTCTCGAATGGGAAGACGAATTTAGAAGAGATTCGTTATGTGCAAGGTATTTGCCGTCAGATGGCCGCCGAAAATCCAGATCATTTCGACTCGGATTTTCATTTTCACGTGTTAGACCGTCGCTATGTGCACGGAGTGCCTTTGGCCTATAAAATCCAACGTATTCCGCGGATGATTCGAAACCTATATAAACTGATCGTGGACGCGAGTTACCGCTAATGGAGACCCGGAAAAATGTCTTTTATAATGTGTTATTAGCGATTACGCAGGTATTATTCCCGCTAATCACGTTTCCGTATTTAGCGCGTACGCTGGGTCCAGAGCACGTGGGGGTATTGAATTTCGCGGAGAGTTTTGCACGTTATTTTGTGCTATTAGCTGCGCTAGGGATTCCAATTTATGGGGTTAGGGAAGTAGCAAAAGCAGCATCAGACCGTACTTTATTAACCAAGACTTTTAGCGAAATTTTCATCATCAATGCATTAGGGACCTTACTCTTAAGCCTTGTTTTTTTAGTCTTTATTATCGTTCTTCCACAATTAGCAGCTGAGAAATCCCTTTTCTCTTGGGCTTTAGGCTATTTTATCCTGCAAGTCTTCCAATTAGAATGGTTCTTCAGCGGGATGAACCAATTCAAATTCATCGCCATACGTTCCCTAGTGATTCGCCTTTGCTTTATCGCCGCGGTGTTTCTATTCATTCGAAACACGAATGATTATGTGAACTATTTCCGGATGCAGGTAGGCTTGGCTGTGGTTTTGGCGGTATTAAACGGCAAAAAATTGTGGAATTTACTAGACTTTTCAAGTCTTTCTTTGGCTAGTTTAGCGTTTAAAAAGCATATAAAGCCAATGGCCTTGTTATTTTTGACCATCTTTACTATCTCGGTTTACTTCTCGCTAGATACGATTTTATTAGGGTTTTTAGCTGATAATGAAAGTGTGGGTTTTTATTCTTCGGCTCTGAAATTGAATCGTCTTTTCATAGGTGTACTTAGTGCTATTTCGGTGGCCATGTTTCCTGGCTTAGTGAGCTTATACCATAAAGGGGAGAAAGAGGCCTTTGTTTTACTTATAAAACAGTGTTTCTATGTGTTGGTGAGCCTATCAATGCCACTTGTACTGGGAATTGTTCTCTGTGCGCCGGAAATTATTCACATTTTATTAGGTACGGCATTTGAACGGGCAATATTACCCTTACAAATCACGGCACCGCTGATTTTGATTATTAGTATGTCGGGGATTTTTGGTTTCCAAATCCTCAGTGCCGTAGGCAAGGACAAATCCATCCTCATTTCTGCGCTGATTGGAATGTTTATCAGTATTATTCTTGCCTTTCAATTAGTACCAACTTTCAAAGAGAATGGGGCTGCGATAACCATACTATTTACTGAATTAGTGGTTTGCATAGCCTTCATCTTCTTCACGCGAAAGGAAATTTCTTTATCGAATTACACTATTGTGTTTTTTCAACAGCTCTTGGGCTTAATTCCTTATGTAGGGATTGTGCTTTTATTTAAACTCTTTGTGCCTACGCTTTTATTGCGATTGCTCGTGATAGGGGTATTTTCG
>CAIVPV010000017.1 GCA_903907915.1 uncultured Cytophagaceae bacterium | reverse complement strand
CATTTTGCACATCTTCGTCTTCTTCTAGACGCTCGATAAGTTTTTCCACATCAGCTGCTTGTTCTTCCGTCAATTCCTTTGTCTCATCGGGGATACGTTCGAAATCGGCTCCCATTAATTCATATCCTTTTTCTTCTAAGAATTTTTGGATACCTCCAAAGGCCGTGAACTCACCGTAGATGTTTATTTGATTCGTTTCCTCGTCTAAGAAAACTTCATCTCCACCTAGGTCGATTAGGTCGAATTCTAATTCTTCAAGATCAATTTCAGGTTTTGCCGTTATTTTAAAGACAGATTTACGCGCAAAAATAAAGTCTAACATTCCTGTGGTTCCTAAACTTCCACCACATTTAGTGAAGGAGGAGCGAATGTTTGCTACGGTACGGTTGATATTGTCAGTCGTTGTTTCTACAAGTATGGCAATGCCGTGTTGTGCGTATCCTTCGTAAACGATCTCTTTATAATCTTCTTGGTCTTTCGAAGTAGCGCGTTTGATGGCGCGTTCTACGTTTTCCTTCGGCATATTTACTGCCTTCGCGTTTTGGATAATCGCACGTAAACGGGAATTCGAGGCTGGATCACCTCCGCCAGCTTTCACAGCAATCACAATATCTTTACCGATTTTAGTAAAGGTTTTGGCCATTTGACCCCAACGTTTGAATTTTCTCGCTTTTCTAAATTCGAAGGCTCTTCCCATAGTTCTGTATTTTACATTGCAAAAATAAAACAAGCTGATCGAATTCCGCTATCTCTGCTAAAAAAAATCCCCCCACAGCACCGCATTCTTAGGTCAGAAATTTGTTTAAATTGCAACAATGAGAAAATCCCTTTTGTTTTTTTTAGTTCTTCTATCTACGGCCATTTTTGCCCAAAAGAAGAATGAAAACTTTAAAATGCACATCAAGCAAAGCACCGGAGCTATAAAAATCGACGGTGTATTAGATGAGAATGCCTGGTTTCAAGCGGCCGCGGTGAGCGATTTTATGATGTGTAATCCTTTCGATACACTTTGTGCTCAGCTGAGGACGGATGTGAAGATGGCTTACGATGATAAATACATCTATATTTCAGCGGAATGTTTTTTGAAGGATCCAGGGGCTTTTGTGGTGGAGTCGATGAAGCGGGATTTTGGCTTCGGGGTGAATGATAATTTTTTAGTCTTTATTGATACGTTTGAAGATAAGACGACGGGATTTGCTTTCGGAGCGAATGCGGCGGGAGCACAGTGGGATGGCCAAATGTCCGAAGGATCAAAAGTGAATTTGAACTGGGATAATAAATGGGAATCTGCCACGACCTATAAACGGGATTCGTGGATTTTCGAAGCTGCGATTCCCTTTAAATCGATCCGCTATAAAGGCAATATGAATCGCTGGGGGATTAATTTTTCCCGTTATGATTTGAAGGCCAAAGAAAAATCCGCCTGGGCTCCTGTCCCAAGGCAATTCCCAACCGCTGCCTTAGCTTATGCCGGAGTATTGGTTTGGGACACCCCGCCACCTATACCTAAGAAGAATATTTCATTTATCCCTTATGTATTATCAGGGGCATCGGCAAATTATGAATCGAAGGATCCTACTTCCATGCGGAATCAAAT
>CAIVPV010000016.1 GCA_903907915.1 uncultured Cytophagaceae bacterium | reverse complement strand
GCCCAAGCCATCGAAACGCCATCGTAAGTGGATGTTCCCCGACCGATTTCATCCAAAAGCACCAAGGATTTCGAAGATAAATTATTTAAAATCGCAGCCGTTTCGGTCATCTCCACCATGAAGGTCGACTCCCCTTTGGATAAATTATCCGAAGCGCCCACCCGCGTAAAAACCTTGTCCACTAAGCCGATGGAAGCCCTTTTGGCAGGTACATAAGAGCCCATTTGTGCCAACAAAACAATCAAAGCCGTCTGACGTAATAAGGCAGATTTCCCGGCCATGTTGGGCCCCGTGATCATCATAATTTGCTGGGTTTCCGCATCCAAATACACGTCATTGGGCACATATTCTTCGCCTAAGGGTAATTGTTGCTCAATCACCGGATGCCTGCCCGCCTCGATCGTAATTTCCTCTCCCTCATGCAATTCTGGCCGCACATATTGGTTTTTTTGAGCGACCCAGGCAAAACTAGACAAAACATCCAAACTCGCTAAACTCAGCGCATTGAATTGAATCAATTCCAAATATTCCAAAGCCTCCCGCACTAAATCCTGAAAAATCCCAAACTCGATCGTCGAAATTTTATCCTCCGCCGTCAAAATCTTCTCTTCGTATATCTTTAACTCCTCCGTGATGTAGCGTTCGGCATTAACCAAAGTCTGCTTCCGTATCCATTCAGCAGGCACCCGATCCTTGTGTGAATGGGTGACTTCTAAATAATAGCCAAAGACTTTATTATACGAAACCTTCAAGGAACTAATGCCCGTACGTTCGATTTCACGCTTTTGCATGTCGGCCAAATAAGCCTTGCCATTCGACGAAAGCACATGCAATTCATCTAATTCCGCTAAAAAACCCGTTTTTATAATGCCCCCTTGGTGGATTAACATCGGCGCATCGTCGCGTAAAGCGAAATCGATTTTTTCAACTAAACGTAGACAAGGATTTAATTGATCCGACGCTTTTTTGAGGAATGCCGAATCTTGTTTGGCTAATAATGCCTGAATTCCGGGGATTTGTTGGAGCGCGCGTTTCAATTGCAGTAATTCCCTCGGATTAATCCGTCCGGCCGCCACTTTGGAAATCAACCGCTCTAAATCGCCCACCGGTTTCAGCAAATCACTAATTTGATTTAATAATCCCTCAGTTGCCAATAATCCCGCCACCCCATCCTGTCGATCTTGAATCGCCTTCAAATCCTTCAGCGGCAAGACCATCCATTTCCTTAGCAAACGCGCACCCATGGGGGTTTGGCTTTGGTCCATCAATTGGATCAAAGGCACGCCACCCTCCTGTACCGAATACACAAGTTCCAGATTTCGAATCGTGAAGCGATCTAACCAAACGTATCTGTCTTCCTCGATTCGTTGAATCGTGGCGATATGACCTACTTGCCGATGTTCCGTTTCCGCCAAATAATGTAAAATCACCCCCGCCGCGATGATCCCTTGGGTTAATTCCTCGATGCCGAAGCCTTTGAGGTGCTGGGTTTTAAAATGTTGGGTCAATAAAGGATAGGTGAAATCCTTTGAGAAAATCCATTCCTCCAGCGAAAAAGAATGAAAGGCATCCCCGAATTGTTCTTCGTAGAGTTTACGGTATTTTTTCGGATATAAAATTTCCGAAGGCATGAAGCTTTGCACTAATTTTTGCACATAGGCCAAAGAGCCCTGCGTGCACATAAATTCACCCGTAGAAATATCTAAAAAAGCGAGGCCATACACATTTTCCTTTTCGGAATAGGCGATGGAAGCTACATAATTATTGCGTTTATGATCTAAAACCTGGTCATTAAATGAGACACCGGGAGTAACCAATTCGGTCACACCGCGTTTCACGATGCCTTTGACGGTGGCAGGGTCTTCCAATTGATCGCAAATCGCCACCCGCTGACCCGCCCGGACTAACTTAGGTAAATAGGTATCGAGAGAATGATGCGGAAATCCGGCCAAATGGTCATCTGCATTTCCATTATTTCGGCGCGTCAAAACGATCCCCAAAATCTTGGACGCTTTCACCGCATCTTCCCCGAAAGTCTCATAGAAATCCCCTACCCGAAAGAGCAAAATGGCTCCAGGGTATTTGGCTTTAATCTGATTAAACTGTCGGGATAACGGCGTCTCCCCTTTTTTCAAGGGTTCTTGCCCATTTTCTGCTTTTTTCGCCAAAATTTTTTGAACTAATGAAAGCAAAAATAACTCAAATTTTATACTTTTACCATTCTTTAAACCTATAGAAAAATAATGATCAATAATTCAATTTACATTCAATCACAACAAGAAGTTTTTGATGTAGTCATTGTGGGTTCAGGAGCAGGAGGAGGAATGGCTGCACATACATTAACAAAGGCTGGCGCTAAAGTTTGTGTGTTAGAGGCAGGCCAACCCTTTGATCCCGCTGACCCTAAGAACATCACCCAATTAAAATGGCCTTACGAATCCCCTCGCAGAGGAACGGGAACAACCAGAGCCTTCGGAGATTTTGATGCTGCTTATGGCGGCTGGGAAATAGACGGAGAACCATACACCCGTAAAAACGGCACTAAATTCGACTGGTTTCGTGCGCGGATGGTCGGAGGAAGAACGAATCACTGGGGACGTATTTCCTTGCGTTTTGGCCCGGATGATTTCAAAAGAAAAAGCATTGATGGCTTAGGAGATGACTGGCCGATTGGCTACGATGACATGAAGCCATTTTATGATAAAATAGATAAAATGTTAGGGGTTTTTGGGACCAACGAAGGACTTAGAAATGATCCAGATGGATTTTTCTTGCCGCCGCCTAAGCCTCGTTTACATGAATTGATGATCAAGAAGGCCAATAAGGCATTAGGAATTCCCACCTACCCTTCTCGCTTATCTATCCTAACAAAACCGATAAACAGCGAGCGTGGCTCATGTTTTTACTGTGCACAATGTAACCGTGGATGTTCTGCTTATGCTGACTTTTCATCTTCGTCGGTGTTAGTAAAACCAGCTATGGCTACCGGAAACTTAACTTTGTTGCCATTTGCGATGGCCAGAGAAGTAATGACCGATGCGGCTACAGGTTTAGCCACGGGCGTTTCTTATGTTCACACAGGTACTTTGCAAGAATATTCTGTGCGCGGAAAAATTGTGATGTTAGCTGCTTCGGCAGGTGAAACAGCCCGATTATTATTAAATTCAAAGAGTTCTCGTTTCCCGAATGGCATTGCAAATTCGAGTGGGGTGGTTGGTAAATACATCAACGATTCGACGGGTGCTTCGCGTTCCGCGATCATTCCGAAATTATTTGACCGTAAGGTATATAATGAAGATGGGGTGGGTGGCTTACACGTGTATACGCCTTGGTGGGGTGATAATAAAAAATTAGATTTCCCTCGTGGATACCACATTGAGTATGGTGGTGGAATGGGCATGCCGAGTTATGGTTTTGGCTGGGGAATTGAAGGATTAAATGGGAAAGAAAACTATACGAGAGATGGACTTCGCAAAGCAGCCGGAGGATACGGAGCGACTTTGAAGGAAGATTATCGCCGTTATTATGGTTCTTATGTAGGTTTTGCTGGACGTGGAGAACCTGTGCCAAGAGAAGATAATTATTGTGAAATTGATCCAAATGTTGTGGATAAATACGGTATACCGGTCGTTCGCTTTAACTACAAATGGAGTGATTACGAGATCAAGCAAGCGAAGCACATGCAAGATACCTTTGAGCAAATCATTCAGGAAATGGGTGGTGAGGCTTTAGGTAAAAAACCGGGCGCGGATACTAATTATGGTTTGGCCGATCCGGGTAGAATTATCCACGAAGTGGGAACAGCCCGAATGGGAAATAATTCGAGCACCTCCGTTGTTAATTCAAATTGCCAAGCGCATGATGTGAAGAATTTATTTTTAGCAGATTCCTCTCCATTTGTATCGCAAGGGGATAAAAATGCGACGTGGACCATTTTAGCCTTATCGCTTAGAACTTCAGAATATATTATAGACCAAAGAAAAAAAGCCAATTTATAAGATGAAAAGAAGAGATTATTTAAAAAATATCGGTTTAAGTTCCTTAGGATTAGCCGTTTTAAATCCGGATGCAAGAGCGATGGAGCAATTGGAAAATGCCAATGGCGTTCCTAAAGCCGCAGCCTTAAAAATTCCGGGTGGAAGAACCAAAGATGAGGCAGAAAGAGATGCTAAATTAATGGCGGAAGTGTTTTTAAATAAACACGAATTAGACACCATTACCATCCTTTCGGACATCATCATTCCGGCAGATAAAAAATCAGGAAGTGCGTCACAGTCGGGCGTAACAGGATTCATCGAGTTTATTGTCAAAGATAAGCCAGAGTTCAAAACTCCTGTTCGTGGGGGATTGAGGTGGTTAGATAGCGAATCGAATCGTCG
>CAIVPV010000015.1 GCA_903907915.1 uncultured Cytophagaceae bacterium | reverse complement strand
TACGAACATTGACCCGATTAAGTATAATCTCCTTTTCGAGCGTTTCTTGAATCCCGATCGGAAGTCCTTGCCCGATATTGATACGGACTTTGATGATGAAGGCCGCCAAAAAGTAATCGACTATGTGGTCGATAAATACGGCAAGAACCAAGTAGCACATATTGCAACTTATGGTACGATGGCCGCAAAAATGTCAATTAAGGACGTTTCCCGAGTTTTAGATCTCCCCTTGCAGGAATCGAATGCGTTAGCAAAACTCGTTCCAGATAAACCCAAAATTACCCTAGAACGTATTTTTAATGCCGCACTTACAGGGGATAATAGTTTAGCCGATAAGGAAGGTTTGAATTCGGAAGAATTAGAGCAAGTGAAAGAGCTAAGACGCATAAAGGTAGCAGGTGGATTACCTTCGACAGTGATAGAGAATGCACTCGTTTTAGAAGGTTCTGTACGCGGAACCGGTATACACGCGGCAGGTATCATCATCGCCCCCTCTGATTTAACTGATATTTTGCCTGTAGCGACTTCGAAAGATGTTAGTCTGTTGATTACACAGTATGACGGTTCGGTGATTGAGAATGCGGGGGTAATAAAGATGGACTTTTTGGGACTGAAAACCCTCTCCATTTTAAAAGAGGCTGTTCGCTTAATTAAACAAAATCATAATGAGACGATCATTTTAGATGATTTACCTTTAGATGATCAGCTTACATTTGAGTTATACCAAAGAGCGGAAACGAACGGTACTTTCCAGTTTGAATCCCCGGGAATGCAGAAGCACCTACGTGATCTGAAACCCGATCAGTTCTCTGATTTAATTGCGATGAACGCACTATTCCGTCCAGGGCCGATGGTCTATATTCCTAATTACATTGCTCGTAAGCACGGAAGAGAAAAGATTGAATACGATTTGCCAGTAATGGAAGAGTATTTGAGTGATACCTACGGTATTACGGTGTACCAAGAGCAAGTAATGCTTCTTTCTCAGAAGATAGCCAATTTTACGAAGGGGGATGCTGATGTGCTTCGAAAGGCCATGGGTAAGAAGGACAAAGCCACGATCGACAAGATGAAGGGCAAGTTTATGGAAGGTGGAGCAGCGAATAATCATCCGTTGGATAAACTGGATAAGATTTGGACTGACTGGGAAGCTTTTGCTCAATATGCCTTTAACAAATCGCACTCAACTTGCTATGGCTTAGTGGCTTACCAAACAGGTTACCTAAAAGCAAACTACCCTCCAGAATTTATGTCGGCGGTGCTTTCGAACTCGTTAGGCAACATAGAGAAGATCACTTTCTTTATGGATGAGTGTAAGCGAATGGGATTAAGTTTACTAGTTCCAGATGTGAATGAATCATCTCGCTCATTTGCGGTCAATAAGAAAGGCCAAATACGTTTTGGCTTAGCTGCCATTAAAGGCGTGGGTGAAGCAGCAGTCGATGCGATTGTAGAGGAGCGGATGAAAAATGGGGAATACAAGGATATTTTCGATTTTGTTTCCCGCATTAATGTACGCCAAGTAAATAAGAAGAGTTTAGAATCACTCGCTTTTGCCGGTGCTTTTGATTGCTTCCCGGAAGTGCAGCGTTCTCATTATTTTGCTGTAGATCCGCAAGATAATACCAACTTTATTGAAAAAATTGTGCGGTTTGCCTCTAAAATGAGCGAATTGAAGGCATCAGCTACAGCTTCCCTATTTGGTGAATTAGGAGCAGGAACGGGAAATGATATTGCAAAACCCCGCATTCCTACTTCTGAGCCATGGTCTGTCATGGAACAATTGAAAAATGAGAAGGAAGTGGTGGGTGTTTATATTTCTGGGCATCCTTTGGATGATTATAAAACCGAAATTTCTAATTTTTGCAATTCACATACCGGACAACTTGAGTCCCGTCCTAACTTAGCTCAATCTTTTGCAGGGATCGTAACTAAAGTTAATGTGCGGACTTCTGGAAATGGCAATCAATTTATGATTTTCACCCTGGAGGATTATGCAGGTAATTATGAGTTTGCCTTATTTTCGAAGGATTACATCCAGTTTGAGCGTTTTATAGCTCTAGATCGTCTTTTGTATATTAACGGTTCTTATCAATTAAAGAATCGACACATGGATCAAATGGTGTTCAAGATTCAGTCTATTGAATTATTATCCGAAATCTTAAGTGATCGTACGAAAGAAATCAAATTGCGTTTAGAATTGAATCAACTAAATCCTGGCTTATTGGATTTATTGCAGGAAACCTTAGAGCGTAATAAGGGAGAAAAGAAATTAACCATTGAAGTTTATGATGATCAAGAGAAAATAGGAATGGATTTTCTTTCGCGTAAAATGCAGGTTTCAATTACTAAGGGATTGATTTCTGAGCTCAGAGAACTTGAGAATGTGGGCTTTCGATTAATTTCGTAAATATTTTTTACCGGGAACTAATTCTTATCCCGGTTTTGTTTTAATTTTGAATTTTATAAAATATATCAAACAATGGGAAAATACGTAGAGGCAACAGATGCTAATTTTCAAGAGTTAATCGGCACTGATACACCAGTTTTAGTAGATTTTTGGGCAGAATGGTGTGGCCCATGTAAGATGATCGGACCGATCGTAGAGGAATTAGCAGGAGATGTTGAAGGTCAGGCGATTGTGGCAAAAATGAATGTAGATCAAAATTCAGCGGTACCTGCGTCACTAGGTATTCGTTCTATTCCTACTTTAATGGTATTTAAGAACGGTGAAATGGTAGAACGTCTTGTAGGAGGAAATATCCCGAAGTCTGTATTAGCTGAAACTCTATTGAAGCACGCTTAATTTTATAGCGAGTAGATTTTATCCATAGCCTGTAACAAGATGTTGCAGGCTATTTTTATTTCCTCTTCAGTGATGGTCAATGGCGGTGCAATGCGTAGCGAATTGTCACAAAATAAGAACCAATCGGTAATTAAGCCATTCAGGATACATTCATCTATCACGGCTTTGACCGTTTTAAAATCTTTCATTTCCACCGCCAGCATAAACCCGATCCCTCTCACTTCCTGAATAATGGGATGTTGTAATAGGCTTTTGAATAGCATATTTTTTGCTGGAATTGAATCCATTAATTGCTCATCTAAGATAAAATGTAAAGTAGCTAGTGAGGCAGCGCAGGAAACGGGATGTCCTCCAAAAGTGGTAATGTGGCCCAGTACAGGCTCAAAACTTAAGGTCTTCATCACTTCATAATTCGCTAAAAAAGCGCCAATGGGCATTCCTCCCCCCATTCCTTTAGCTGTTAGTACAATATCTGGTATAATGTCTGTGGCTTGAAATGCCCAGAAAGTTCCTGTTCTCCCGAAACCCGATTGTATCTCGTCGATTATTAATAAGGATCCTGTTTCTGTACATCGCTTGCGCAAGGCTTGGAAATATTCCTTAGTGGCCGATCTAATTCCGGCCTCCCCTGCTACAATTTCGATGATGACCGCGGCTGTTTTCTCTGTTATATTATCTAAATCTTGAATTAATCCATGGTGTATGTGACAGATATCAGGTAATAAAGGTCTAAAGGCATTTTTGAAATTTTCATCTCCAGCGATGGATAGTGCACCTTGACTGGAGCCATGGTAGGCATTAAAACAGGAAATGAATTCCGTTCTTCCGGTATAGCGTTTGGCTAATTTCATAGCACCCTCTACTGCCTCTGTTCCTGAATTAGTGAAGTAGACTTGATTTAAGTGAGTTGTGCCTGTAGATTTTACTAGGGCTTCTGCGAGTTTTACTTGAGGACTTTGGATATATTCTCCGTAGACCATTAAATGCATATAGGCGTCGACTTGGTCCTTTATTGCTTTTACGACGCTCGGATTTCGGTGACCCACGTTCGAAACGGCAATCCCGGAAATTAAATCGATATAGGATTTTCCCTGTGCATCATACATATACACACCTTCTGCTTTGGTTATTTCTAATGCCAAAGGTGCGTCCGAAGTGGGCGCCATAAATTTCTGGAAGAGTTGTCTATGCGTGTAAGCCATATCTAGCAAAATTACGTTAATTATCGTTAATCGTCTGCCGTTTATCAAATTTATCAGTTGGTTTTGCGCGTTTCGTTTTATTTTGCAGAATGAAATTATTTCTTCTGCTTCTTTGCTCTTGTATTGGTCTTCATGCCCAAACGCTTAGTGGTGTAGTTCGTTCTAATAAGGGCGAATTGATGCCTTTTGCTACGATATGGGTGAATGATTTGAATAGAGGTACACTGGCGAATGAAGACGGAAAATATGCCTTAACATTGCCTAAAGGCGAGCATGAAGTTGTTTTTCGATTTCTTGGTCATACTCCTAAATTACATCGCTTAACCATATCAGGCGATCTTTCCTTAGATGTTATTTTATCCGAAGAAGCGATCACTTTACAAGACGTGAATGTGGGTGGTTTAAAAGAAGATCCAGCAATAGGCATGATGCGTCGGATGATTTCGATGGCACCTTTTCATTTGAAAGAAATTGATCGTTATTCTGCCAAAGGTTATGTGAAAGGAGCCGGAAAAATCACCTCTATTTCTAAAGTGATGAATGCCCTTGTGGGAAAGAAGATGGAAAAGGAAGCTGGAATTAAGGTAGGCTCCACTTATGTATTAGAAGGAATTAATCAGATTATCTATACTCGACCGAATAAGATAGACGAGAAAGTATTGTCTAATCGAAATAACCTTCCTGCTGTCCTAAAGAATTCAGGAGCGCCTAATCTGCGCATAACTCAAACGAATTTTTACCAGCCTAAGGTTTGGTTATCCTTAATTAGTCCCATATCACCCACCGCATTTTCTTTTTATACTTTTGCTTACTTAGGTAGTTTTCAACTGAATGGACAAACGGTTTCTAAAATACAAGTTAGACCTAAGTCAGCTTCGTCTGATTTATTTGAAGGAACTTTATCTATTGTGGAAGATACTTGGAGTATCTATTCTTTTAGTTTAGCCTTCCGAAATTCGCAGGGTTATTATACGTTTCAGCAACAGAATGCACTTTTTCAAGGTGTTTGGATGCCGATAAATTATGATGTTAATGTTAATTTCGAAGCGATGGGCTTTGGCGCTAGTTTTCGTTACATCACTCAAGTGAAGGAATATTCGATTAAGGTTAATCCTGAATATGTTGTAAAGCCAACGATTATAGAGGAGCGCTTGCATAAGGATTGGGCAAAGGAAATAAATAAAGAAAAAATCTCCACTCCTAAATTAGCTTTGAGCTCAGATATAACGCGCAAAAAGCTTAAAAAGGTGCTTAAAGAATTAGATAAGGAGGAGAAAAAAGAAGTAAAAGAAGAGTTTAGTTCGGATTATACATTTACCGTGGATTCTACGGCTTCCACTAAAAAAGAGGAATTTTGGGCCTCGGAAAGACAAGTGCCATTAACGGAGGCCGAGGTTAAAGGGTATAAAGAGGCGGATAGTCTGTATGTGCAAGACGAGAAAAAACGGATGAAGGATTCTATTAATGCATTACCCCGATTCCGCTATGGAGATATATTTAATGCTAGAACCTATTCTTATGGTCAAAAGGGATTAGGAGCTCGTTTGTCAGTAAGTGGCTTTCAGTCAGGATATAATGCAGTGGACGGATATAGTTTAGGCCGATCTGTTGATTACCGTTATACTTATAAATTAGCTGACTATTGGGGAACCGGCATGAATATTCACTATGCATTTTCAAGAAAGGCCTGGAATGGATCAGTTTATGCAGAGCGTAATTGGGATGAAAATAGACAACAATTTACCATTTCTGGAGGTTCAAGTATTTTACAGATTAATAATACAGAGCCGATATCCTCTTCTGTTAATTTAACCTACGCACTTTTCTTCTCTCAAAATTACCTAAAGCTTTATCAAAAAGACTTCATTAAGGCATTCTATTCCTATCAGTTAAATGCTAAATGGAACATTGCTTCAACTTTAGAATACCGGAATAGATCTAGTTTAGTTAATCATGAGTCAAATGGATTCTTTTTTAAAGAAAGAATCTTTGAAAATAATGGAGATGCATTTGCTGCCAATAGTCAACTAGTATCTTCTATTCGTTTACGTTATCAGCCGATGGCATCTTGGCGAAGATTTAACGGCGTAAGACGACTTTCTAACGAAATAGGGCCCACATTTTTACTTAATGCGGAATTCGCTAGTGGAGATTATTCCTATTCTAAATTATCCTTTCAGATAAGCCAACGTATTTCTTTAGCTAATTGGGGAGATTTCACTTACCGAGTTTCAGGATCTCATTTTATGAATAAACCTTCTCTTTTAGTTGATTACCAACATTTTAAAGGAAATGAAGTGAATGTAGTTTCGGGTCAAACTGATTTTTTAGCACTTCCCTATTATCAATTATCTAATTCGAATGGACATTTTAAGGCTTTTCTATCTTGGGAACCTCGTAAATTCATCCTTACCCAAAACGCACTTTTATCACTTTATGGCTTGAAAGAGAAAGTGGGTTATGCTTATCTTCAAACGTCCATAAGTTCTCAAGTAATTAATTACCAAGAGTTTAGTTATGGCTTGACGGGAATTGGTAAAATCCTAGGCATCGATTTAGTCTATCCTGCGGGGACTGTAGTACCTGAAAAATGGAAAGTTCTCGTCAGATTGCCATTCTAATTGTTTATTTGCACCTTTTTACCTAAATTGTGCTAAATTTTTTGAGTATAATCTAAATTAACCTTTATGAATCAAATTGTTTACTTAGTTCCTGCTTTTGGTATAGTGGGATTGCTGTATACAGCATGGAAATTTAACTGGGTCTCTAAACAGGATGCCGGAAACGAAAAAATGCAGGAGTTGGCTGGTTATATCGCAGATGGTGCGATAGCCTTCTTGAAAGCAGAATGGAGAATTTTAACTTATTTCGCTATTCCTACTGCTATTCTATTAGCTTGGTTAGGATCTCAAGAGGGAACTCCGGAAAATCCGATTCACTCCTCTCCTTTAATTGCAGTTGCTTTTTTAATCGGTGCTGTGTTTTCAGCAACGGCTGGTTATATTGGTATGATCGTCGCTACAAAGGCGAATGTTCGTACGGCAGAGGCTGCTAGAACTTCTTTAGCAAAAGCCTTGAATGTTTCTTTCACTGGAGGTTCTGTGATGGGAATGGGAGTTGCTGGTTTAGCTATTTTAGGTTTAGGGGGTTTGTTTATTGCTTTCTACCAAATTTTTGCTCAGGGTCAAGCTTTGACTTCAATAGAGATGAGAACGGCCATCGAGGTTTTAGCTGGTTTCTCTTTAGGTGCTGAATCTATTGCTTTATTTGCTCGTGTAGGAGGTGGTATTTATACTAAAGCAGCCGACGTTGGTGCTGACTTAGTAGGAAAAGTAGAAGCTGGTATCCCAGAAGATGACGTTCGTAATCCGGCTACTATTGCAGATAACGTGGGTGATAACGTAGGCGATGTGGCTGGTATGGGTGCTGATTTATTTGGTTCTTATGTGGCTACTATCCTTGCGACAATGGTTTTAGGTCAAGAAATATCTGTTACAGATAATTATGGAGGCTTCTCCCCTGTCTTATTACCGATGTTAATCGCAGGTGTTGGCTTGTTAGCTTCCTTAGTAAGTACGTTCTTCGTTCGTATATCTAGTGAAACGGCTTCTGTTCAAAATGCATTGAATGTAGGTAATTATACTTCTATTGCCATTACATTCGTGACATCTTATTTCTTAGTTAAGAATATCTTACCAGAATACTTAACGCTTCGTGGTACTACATTTACTTCAATGGATGTGTTTTATGCGATCATCGTGGGTTTAGTGGTAGGAACTTTGATGTCCATTATTACAGAATATTATACTGCGATGGGAAAGCGTCCAGTAGATTCAATTGTACAAAAATCGGGTACAGGTCATGCGACTAACATTATTGGTGGTTTAGCGGTAGGTATGGAGTCTACTGTATTACCTATTTTAGTTTTAGCTGCGGGTATTATCGGTTCTTACCACTTTGCTGGTATTTATGGTGTTTCTATCGCTGCGGCGGGTATGATGGCTACAACGGCTATGCAATTAGCTATAGATGCTTTTGGTCCTATTGCTGATAATGCAGGTGGTATCGCTGAAATGGCACAATTACCTTCCGAAGTTCGTGATCGTACAGATAATTTAGATGCAGTAGGAAATACAACTGCGGCAACGGGTAAAGGTTTTGCGATAGCTTCGGCTGCTTTAACTTCCTTAGCTTTATTTGCAGCTTTCGTGGGTATTGCAGGAATTAGTTCTATCGATATTTATAAAGCTGATGTATTAGCTGGTTTATTTGTAGGTGGAATGATTCCATTTATTTTCTCTGCTTTATGTATTTCTGCAGTAGGTAAAGCGGCGATGGAAATGGTGAACGAAGTTCGTCGTCAGTTCCGCGAGATTCCTGGTATCATGGAATACAAAGCGAAGCCAGAATACGAAAAATGTGTAGCGATCTCTACTGAGGCTTCTATCCGTCAAATGATTCTTCCAGGTGCAATCGCTTTGACAGTTCCTGTTATTGTTGGTTTCACTATGGGACCTGAAGTTTTAGGGGGTGTATTAGCTGGTGTAACCGTTTCAGGTGTATTGATGGGTATTTTCCAATCAAATGCAGGTGGAGCTTGGGATAACGCTAAGAAATCATTCGAGAAGGGTGTTTTGATTGATGGTCAAATATATAAGAAGGGTTCTGAGCCTCACAAAGCTGCCGTAACAGGTGACACAGTGGGAGATCCATTCAAAGATACGTCTGGTCCTTCTATGAACATCTTGATTAAATTGATGTCGATCGTATCGTTGGTTATTGCTCCTTACATTCACGTAGGTTCTACTGATCATGCAGCGAAGATCGAAAAGGCTCCTATCGTGAAAGCGTTTATAGCTAAGAAATAAGTTTATTTTGATATAGGCATAAAAAAGCCCCGCGATTGCGGGGCTTTTTCTTTATCTATCAATCTGTGAAATCCTTTAAAGAAATTAAGCAGTTAACTTGCCTCTTAATGCTCTTGGAATATCGATTGTTGCTACTGGGTTAGACATTGGATTTAAGATCTCACATCCTTCTACCTGTAGTTTGTTTACTTTAACTGTTTGACCTAAGTCTAAACCAGAAATATCAACTGTTACGAAATCAGGAATGCTTTCTGCTTGACCACGTAAAGTTACCTTACGCAATTTTTGCACCATTTTACCCCCTTTGATAACACCTGGTGAATTTCCAGTTACTTTAATAGGTACAGCAATCTTGATTGCCTTGCCTTTTTGAATTTCTAAGAAGTCTACGTGGTAGATCATCTCGTTCACTGGGTGAAATTGTGCATCTTGAAGGATTGCACGGTATTTAGTACCCTCAATGTTTAATTCAACTTCGTATACATCCGCAGAATATAATAATTCGCGGAAAAGGATCATTGGAACAGCGAAATGAACTTGCTCAGAACCACCGTATAATACACAGGGTGCCATTGCTTCGTTACGTAAATCATTTGCGCTCTTCGTACCGAGATTCGCTCTTTTAAACCCTACAATCTCTAATTTTTTCATCTTGTTTTTGTTAATGCTTCTAGTCTTTCGCACAAAGGCTATCCCCTAGAAACGGTTGAAATTAATATTTAATAAATAATGAACTGATAGATTCGTGATCACGGATACGTCCGATGGCCTTCGCAAAAAGCTCAGCAACCGAAAGAATCTTAATTTTGTCACAAGCTTGTTTAGAAGGAATGGTATCCGTCACTAATAATTCTGTTAAAACAGAATTAGAAATGTTTTCGTATGCTTTTCCTGATAAAACCGGGTGGGTGACAACCGCCCTTACTGAATTTGCTCCCTTATCCATGATTAATTGAGCCGCTTTGCATAAAGTACCTCCGGTGTCAATTAAGTCATCGACTAAGATCACATCAGCACCCTTCACGTCTCCAATTAATTGCATGGAAGCAATTTCATTCGCACGTTTACGGTGCTTATCGCAAATAACCATCTCTGCATTGAAGAATTTAGCCATGTTGCGGGTACGAACAACGCCTCCCACATCGGGAGATGCGAAAAGGATGTTCTCTAAATTTAAAGACTTTAAATAGGGAACAAAGATGGCATTGCCTTCTAAGTGATCTACTGGGAAGTCCATGAAACC
>CAIVPV010000014.1 GCA_903907915.1 uncultured Cytophagaceae bacterium | reverse complement strand
GGTAATAATAGTCGCCACCTTATTATTAGGGGCAATGTGCGCAAACCAATTCGAATGCGCATCGAAAGTCATCTGCTCCGGATCCGATCCATCCGCCTTCATCCGCCAGATTTGCATCATTCCCGAACGATATGAATTAATGTAAATGAATTTACCATCTGGTGAATATTCCGGACCATCATCCAAGCTTTCGTTTGTCGTCAAGCGAATTTCTTCTCCGCCAGCTGTAGACATGGCATAGATATCAAAGTTGCCGTTTCTAGAGGCACAATACACCATCATTTTCATATCTGGTGAAACCCCGTGCCAATAAGATGGCGTCAATGGAGTTAATTGAACTGGTTCTCCGCCATCGGCTGAAACTTTATAAATGAAAGAGGATCCCCCTTTTATTTCTGGTTTTCCACTGGAAATGAATAAGGTTTTGCCATCAAAACTGTAGCCGTGATCATTATTCGCCTTAGCGACAGAACCGGTATTTAACTCGCCTAATTTTTCGCCTTTAGGGCTAATTTTTTCGAGTTTCCCGTATGAATTAATCAATAAAAACTTTCCGTCACGAGACCAATTAGGGGCTTCGAAATGGCGCTTTTCGGTGAGGATTAATTCCGATTTACCAGAGGCTACATCATAGACATAAAGAGAAGAAATAACTTTCTTTCCGGCAGGGATCTGCGCAGAAAGTGACAAGCTGAATCCCAGCAAGAGAATCGCTAATTTTTTCATGTTTCATAGGTTTAGAAACATAAGTTAGAAAAATAATTAGCTATTCATATCCTGACCGAAATGAATGATATTCCCACTGTTATCCAAAATGCTGAATTGGCGCATGCCCCAGGCCATCGTTTGAAGCTTCCCATTCGGATGCACGATTCCAAGTACTTCGCATTCTTTGTGTAGAGAATCAATCTCATCCACATAGACGTAACATCCCGTATTCTTCGGGATGCTTTCGTCATCGCAACACCACAAATGAATGCTGATTTCATCACGCGAAAACATCAAGTAGCCATCCCATTTGGCATTACTTGTAAATCCCAAACTCTCATAGAATGAGACCGTTGCGTCGCGATCTAAATAGGCTAGAATGGGGGTGGCTATTAAGAGGGGCATATTATAAGAGTAATAAAACCAACGTTAAAACGGCTCCAGCCAGCGTAAATAACATCGCCTTTTTAAAGATGCTCGTCTTAGGCAAGAACATCCAGAAGGATGAAATCACGAAGAAAAGCAGGGATAGTCCGAAGAAGATGTTCAGGTAGAACAAAGGATCATTCGTGGTGGCTTTATGCAATTTCGTCATCTTATTCACAATGGCCGGTTGCTCGGAAACGGTGTAATCTGCCACACCCGTTTTCAAATTATAGGTCCCTTGTTTAAAGGATACCACATCGCCAATTGTCGTGTCCGGCTTAAAGCCGCGCAAATGTAATTCTTTTCCCAATTCTTCACTCGAAAGCCCGGGTTTCAAGGTTTGAACTTTGTGCACGTCGCTCTTTAAAAAGCTAGTTTCTCTGAAGATTAAGATGATTCCGCTGATGGAATAAACCGCCATAATGCCGGCTAAGAAGAAGCCTAAATAACGGTGATAGGTGCGCATTTTAGTGGATAGCGAGCTCATAGGTCTGTTTTGATTTTACCAAAGATAAGAAATTCCAATATTCCAATTACGTGGCGCAATGGGATTCACAGAGTTATCGTCGTGTACATTATAACTGATGACGTCCCCGATGTTTGCCATTTTAGCTCTGATTGCGATATTTTTATAGCGATAAGAAGCGGATAAATCGGCCTGCACATAATCAGGTAACTGGATTAATCTGTAGGCGTCGTTATCTACTTTAATGCGCGTGGAACGCCCCGCAAAACGCTCGCCAATGTACACCGTCGTTATGCCTGCTTGAAATCCATTTAGGCGATATGAAATGCCCATATTCGCCGTATGGCTTGGGTTATATTTCAACAGGCTTCCCTCGATATAGGTGTTGCTTTTAACGTATTTTGTCTCGTTAAAACTGTATCCGGCGTTCAATGTAAATCCATGAATAGACTTAGACATTAGGTCGATTTCGAGGCCTTCGCTTTGGACTGATCCGGCTAATTCCTTTACGTAGGAATAGGTGGTGGCGTTGATTAAGGAGTTTTGGGCTAAATTATTATTCAAAATTCGGTATGCCGTCACGTTCGCACTCAGTAAGCCTCCGAATAATTCATTCTTAACGCCCAGCTCATATTGATCAATCAATGAAGGCGGCAAGGCCTGGTTATTAATATCTACACCGGAATTAATCGTGAACGAATTCGCATAGCTCGCAAAGATAGAATGTGCAGACGTAGGCTGGTAAATCAGTCCAAAACGAGGGGAAAAAGCGCCGTCAAAAGTGATCGTTTCAGTCGTTTTTGCAGAACTAAATGTGAAGACCTCGCTGGCCGTTTGCTGATAAGAATAGCGCACCCCTGCCAGTAGTTTCCATTTTTCAGAGATATGTACCAAATCCTGTACATAAATTCCCAAGCGATTCACCGGCGCTGTAGTGGTCGTGGCGCGCGTCAAGGTAGGTTGGTCTGTTCGATTTTGATAGGTACGAGATGCGAATACATTCACCGTATCGTAGCGCGCATAGTTGTTATACGCATTCGTCACGGTATTGAAAAAATCGGAATCTGCCCCTAGTAAAATCTGATGATTCATCTGGCCAAGTTTGATGTTTCCGGTCAAGTCGATTTGGGCGATGCCATATTTTTCCTGCAAGTCCGTCTTTTGCAAATTGCGCAC
This sequence comes from uncultured Cytophagaceae bacterium, assembly GCA_903907915.1. Lineage (GTDB taxonomy): Bacteria > Bacteroidota > Bacteroidia > Cytophagales > Spirosomataceae > Aquirufa. The sequence continues at coordinate 1,350 of CAIVPV010000014.1, read as the reverse complement.
CCAAGTACCGTCTGTACTGATCAAGGCGCCAGCATTCGGGCGGGTGTTTGCGAACAGGTCGCTAGAGTTAGTGCGTAAACCGCCCATTAATTTCAGCGTCCAATCCGTACTTAAGCGATGGGTTACATTCAAATTCACGCTTGCCTGTTCTTGTTTCATGTATGACCAAGCGACGCCTAAAAAACGCTCCCGAGGCACCTGCACAATTTGGTAATTAATAATTCCTGCACCAAAATCTGGAGTTCTTTCCTCCTGCAAATAATCCCCTTCAACCAACAGTTCTGTCTTGTCACTAAGTTTAAAAAGAAGGGAAGGATTCACATAGGTCCGCTTCGAACTGACGCCATCCCGAAAGCTATTCGCCTCCTCCAAACTAGCATTCAGACGAGCGGCTATCTTCGAAGAGAGTCCCCCGTAGATGTCTAAAGTAGGCTTTAAAGCTGACCATGAACCTACACGCATTCCTATCTCACCCCCGAACGTAAACTTCGGCTTCTTCGTCACCAGATTTAATACCCCTCCAGCGGCCACATTCCCAAAAAGAATCGCCGTGCTTCCCTTCAAAATTTCCACCTTTTCTACCCCACTAAATTCCGTCATCATTCCGTTCGCAAATCGCATCCCATTTTTAAAAGTATTCGAACTTCCCATGGCAAAGCCGCGCGCCGCAATTTCCTCCTGGTATCCACCCGTCGCACCCATAATGTAGACGCCGTTTGTGTTCATTAAAGCGTCACTCATCGACCTCACTTGTTGTGCTTCTAACAAACTATGATCTAATGTCATCATACTTTGAGGAAGATCCATGGGGCGGATGGGAAGCTTGCCTATGCTGACAGGCTTTTCGTTTTGGCTCAATTGACCTACCACCACAATCTCTTTTAAATCGGTCGTGGTTTCTACCAGTTCCAAAGAGAGAGAAAGCGTCTTCCCCTCTTCCAGCTGAATCTTTTGAACCAGGGTTTTGAACCCTACAAAAGAAGCTTGAAGGGTATAGGTTCCTGAAGCTAGATTTTGAAATTCGAATAACCCCTGTTCATTGGATAATTTTCCTTTCTTGCCTTCCATTAATCGAATGCTGACACCTGAAACGGGTCTAGATTGAAGGTCTTTAACGTTACCCATGAGTTGAGCTGTTTGGCCAAAAATTACGTGGGAAAACAAGGTTAAAAGTAGTATTAGGCGGATTGAAGCAAGCATTTGTGCGTTGTTTTTATTTAGATTGATTAAAAATAACAACCAAAACTACAACGCAATTGCTTACAACGCAAGCTTATTTAGAATTATTTTAAATAGACGTCCTGAGAGAGCATAAAAAACCCTCCACTGTTTGTTGGAGGGTTTTCATTG
>CAIVPV010000013.1 GCA_903907915.1 uncultured Cytophagaceae bacterium | reverse complement strand
TTTCATGTCAGGTCTTGGCTATACCGTGTTTTACCTGATTATCCTGCCAAAGGAACCGATTGGCTACTCATGGGCAAAGCGGTGAATCCCGATAAGCCAGCGGTAGATCAACCCATCGCATGGACGTGGGAAAATCAATACAAAGGGAAAGTATTTTTTACCACCATGGGGCATCCGGAGGATTTTTCAGTGGAATCTTTTCAGCGACTTGTTGTCAATGCCGTCCATTGGGAATTAGGCCTGAAAGTCCCACAGACATGGGCAGGTAAATTAGCTATTAATGTTCCTTACAGAGGAATGGTCAACTCAAAATAGTCATACAATGAAATACCCGATTGCAATGAACACGCTGGTCTATGGACCCGACATGAATGAATCGATCATCCAGCATTTAGCCTATATCAAAGAAGTGGGTTATGAAGGAGTGGAGATACCCATTTTTGTGGTAGACCAGGAATATTGGAAACCTTGGAAAGCGGAAATAGATCGCCTTGGATTAAGCGTTTTTACGGTTACTTTTTTAGGAGCGGATATGAACACCATTTCTTCAGATCCTGCAGTGCGTCAAAAAGGCATAGATTTTCTTAAAAAGGCCGTCGATATTACCGCTTATTTAGGAGCGTCCTACCTGTCAGGTCCTTTTCATTCTGCATTAGCGGTGTTTTCGGGTGCGGCACCGACCCAACAAGAATTAGATTGGTCGAAGGAAAGTATGTTAGCCGTGGCGGATCATGCCAAAGAAAAAAAGGTGACTTTAGGATTAGAATATTTAAATCGATTTGAAAATTATGTGGTGAGTTCCGCAGACCAACTATACAGTTTGGTGAAAGCGATTAATCATCCGAATGTCAAGATCATGTTTGATACATTTCATGCGCACATTGAAGAATTCAATACGGGCGAAGCCATGGTCCGCATTGCGGATGAGGTGGGACATATTCAATTATCGGAAAGCACTCGTGCCACCTTAGGTGAGGGACAAGTGCATTGGGATAATGTATTTACACATTTGGAGAAAATGAATTACAAAGGCTGGTTAGTCGTAGAGGCCTTCACTCCTTTATTGCCTGCTGCCTGTATCTGGCGTAAGAATTATACGACAGAAGCTGAATTGATCTTAAAAAGTTACCAACATATTCAAAAGCATTTAGTGCAGTAAATCCTAAACCATAAAAAAGAGGCTTCATTGTGAAGCCTCTTTTTTATTCCATCTTTATTCTTTGTGCTTTATGCTCTATGCTTTAAATCTCTACTTTGCCATCTCTAATCTTTTAATTCAAGAAGAAACGCTCCGCGTTTAATCTTGAATTAAAGCAGTCGGTTTTGTCGTATTATACAACTCATACCAATCCTGGTGATCCATCTCGATTTCGAATGCATCCACGATGTTTTGGATACGCTTTTCTTCTAAGGTACCGATTAAGGGCAAGGCGCCTAATTTGATTAGCCACGCTACCGCAACGGATTCGATATTGCTATCGTATTTCATGGCCATTTCGTTCAATTTCTTGCGCAATTTCAAGGCCTGCTCATCTGTTCCATTTTCGATGCGACCACCTGCTAAAGGGGAAACCGCTAAGGGGCGCATGTATTTTTGCTTGATATAATCCACGACTCCGTTATCTAATGCACTTGTGTTTAGCAAGTTCAAGTCGATGTGGTTAGAAACGATGGGGATGTTTAAAAAGGAAACTAATAATTGGTGTTGGTAAACCGAGAAGTTCGAAACGCCGATGTTTTTTACTTTTCCGGAGCTCTTTAATTTCTCTAATGCTAAAGCCGTCGCCTCGATGTCCGATAAAGGATCTAATTGGTCTAATAAAAAGACGTCCAAATAGTCCGTTTGCAAGTTGCGAAGCGAGTTTTCAACGGAAGCCGTAATGTGGGCTGCAGAGGTATTTACGTGTGCTACGCGGATGTCTGGTCTCGCAGGGGAAGGGATATTTACTCCGCATTTAGAGAACAAAACGATGTCAGAACGCTGGATGGATTTTTTTGCCAAAAGCTCCCCGAAGGTTTTCTCCGCCGTATATTGTCCATAGCGATCTGAATGATCGAAGGTATTAATGCCCTTTTCTAAACAAAAATGGACGATTTCGTCCATTTTTCTGTCTTCTTTTTCCCAACGCCAGAAGCCGTAAATGGCTGGTGAAACTTTGGGACCTGCGTCACTTAAATAGACTTTTTTCACGAATTAATTATTTTAGAGGCGGCTAATAAATCATCCACTAAGTGAGTGGCTTTGGTTTCGGTTCCTGCTGGGGCTAAACGTATGGTACGTAGACCAGCGCGGGTTCCTGCTGTAATATCACGTTCGTGATCACCTACCATCCAGGAGGCCTCCATGTCAACGTCGTATTTCGCTGCGGCTTTCTCGATCAATAAGGATCCAGGTTTGCGCGTCAGCGAATGACTATCAAAGTTTTCATGGTAAGGGCAAAAATAGATGTCATCTAATTTCACTCCCGTTCCTTCTTGAATCGCATCATGGATTAAATACACATCTTCGCGTTTGTATATCCCTTTAGCAATTCCACTTTGGTTTGTAATTACAATTAATAAATAGCCCGCGTCTTTCAAGGCTTGTAAGCCTTCTTTCACGCCGGGTGGGATCACAAAGTGGCCTAAATGGTACACGTAATCCACGCGATCCACATTTAGAACGCCATCGCGATCTAAAAAAATACACTTATTCATTCAATGCTAATTTAGGCAAATAAAGCCGCTAAACGGCTCCAAGGAATACGGCTTAAAATCAATACCAAACCAAGGCCATTTAATAACCACATGTTTTTGAATTTAGCAGCATCGGCGATGGCTTTCTTGTTTTTGGCATTAACAATCGTCGCTAAAACAATCGCAATGACGTTAACCGTAACGTGCTCAACTAAAATTAAGCGTGTGGCTGAATCCTTCATTGCTGCGCCAAAATCAGCAAAAGCTGCCGTTGTAACTGGGCTAAGAGCAAGATAAAGCACTAAACCGATCAATAATTGCGTGTGCAAGGAGATCATGTAAAACAAGCCGACTTTACGATCAGATTCCGTAAATGTTTTGCCTGTTAATCCTTTGTAAATAGATAAAATTCCTAGCGCTAACACGACTAGAAATAAGATCGAGTGAATGGTTACGAATGATGAATACATATGAGTGTGTTTAATTTTAGCAAAGATACAAAAAGCCTTCGTAACGTGACCTTTGTTACGTTTAATCGTCTAATTTTCTTTACCTTTGGGCATAAATTACCCGATTCTATGTCTAATCCCAGCAAGCTTACGGCCTTAATTAATGCCCGTTGCCCACACTGCCATGAGGGCCGCCTGTTTAAATACAA
>CAIVPV010000012.1 GCA_903907915.1 uncultured Cytophagaceae bacterium | reverse complement strand
GCATCTCCCCTTCTGAAACCTTTCCATCCGGCTTGTTCAATAAACCAACCCGCAGGAAACTTCACATCCGTACTTCCTTCTACCGCATAAAACGGAATACCTGGAAATTGATTTTGCAGACGAACCGCCTCTGTAGAAGATACCGTTGGATTCTTAAAGAAACTACCCGAATTTCCAATTTCCTTCGGATCCGGCAATTTGCTTTTTCGTATTTCGATAACCGCATCGGCTACTTCCCGAATAGAAGGTTGCTTAATGCCTTTAGCGGCTAAAACCTCTTGAATCGCGCCATAAGACGTCTTCAAAGAGGGTTTTTTCGCTAATTTGAAGGTAACCGAACTAATCAAATACTGGCCTTTACCCGCGCGCTTGAAGAAACTTTCACGGTAGGCGAAAGCACAGGCTTTGGCATCGAAAAGTTCTATGGCTAATGTCTGCAAATTAAGCGCCTCTAAAGACTCAAATGTATCTTTAATTTCCGCACCATACGCACCGATATTTTGCATGGGTGCCGCTCCCACTGTCCCAGGAATCAAAGATAAATTCTCTAATCCTGACCAGCCCTGGTCCACGGTATATTGCACAAGGTCATCCCAAACAACCCCGGCTCCACTTTTGACCCAAACATAATCCGCGTCTTCCTTACTAATCGAAATCCCTGGAATAGAAATTTTGACGACCAAAGCCTCTTGATTTTTGGTCAACAACACATTACTCCCCCCTCCTAAAAATAGGTGCGGAAGATGCGCAAATTCACCCGAATTTCGAAGAGAAACATATTGCTCCACCGAACTAATCTCTACGAATTGACTCGCTGCAGCCTCAATCCCAAACGTATTATACCCACGTAGAGAGAACATATTAAAATAATTTGGTAGATAAAAACTCCTCTAAAGCAGGCACTCCTGAGTGATGAAAGGATTCTGAATTACCTTCCCAAATTTTCTTTCCTTCCTTCAAGAAGATGATTGATTCTCCCATGCGCATCACAGAATTCATATCGTGTGAAATCACGACAGTAGTCATATTATATTCCTGCGTGATTTCTTGAATTAAATAATCGATTTTAACCGCTGTTAAAGGATCTAAGCCAGAATTAGGCTCATCACAGAATAAATATTTCGGGTTCATTACGATCGCACGCGCAATCCCAACCCTCTTTTTCATTCCACCCGAAATCTCGGAAGGCATTAATAAAGCGGCACTTTCTAAACCCACACGCTGCAAGCAAAGCATGGCTTGCGCGTTCTTTTCATCGAGGGTTTGGGAGGTTAGGGTATCCAAGGGAAAACGGACATTTTCCAGAACAGATTTAGAATCAAAAAGGGCCCCTCCTTGAAATAAAACACCCATTTCACGGCGAATCTCTTTAACGACATCCGGATGAGCAGTCAAAAAATCACGACCATCGTACAATACTTTGCCTGTTTCAGGTGCTAAAATCCCAATCATGCATTTCAGCAATACAGACTTACCTGTACCACTACCACCGATGACCATATTTGTCTTTCCTTGATGGAAATTAGCATTAATGTCTTCGAGTACTACACGACCTTTAAAAGATTTAGATAAGCCCCTGATTTCAATCATATTCAAAATTAGGGATTATTGAATACTTTATGATAAATTTGATGACATTTAAATACAAAAATCATGTTTTTAATCTTCTTAGGCATAGTCCTCTTCGTTGCAGGCAATGCCATTTCAAATCCTAACCTCGTATTTTCGAAATACAGCAACACACTAAAAATAGTCGGTGTAGCCTTCGCATTACTTGGCTTAACTAGTTCGGCCGTTGTTCAGGTAGACGCGGGTGAAGTAGGAGTCCAAAGTGTTTTTGGAAAAGTACAACCCACCACCTTGAATAGTGGTCTTAATTTTGTAAACCCCTTAGCAAAAGTAGTCGTATTCGATGCCAAAACTCAAAATTATACGATGTCGAGCGTGCACGATGAAGGAGACAAAGCTGGAGACGACGCCATCCGCGTTTTAACGGCCGATGGATTAGAAGTAATTGTCGATTTAACGGTGTTATTCCGAATTCTTCCTACCGAAGCTCCTCGCGTTTTAAAAGAAATTGGTGAAGACTACAAGGATAAGGTCGTTCGTCCTATCACCCGTACGATGATTCGCGATAATGCTGTTTATTACGATGCAGTGGCTCTTTATTCCTTGAAGCGTAATGAATTCCAACAACGCATTTACTCTGATATTGAGAAGAACTTCAAGAAAAGAGGCTTGGTTTTAGAGCAATTATTGATCCGTAATATTAACCTTCCTACCTCTGTAAAGACAACGATTGAATCGAAAATCAATGCAGAACAAGATGCGCAAAAGATGCAGTTTGTACTACAAAAGGAGAAGCAAGAAGCGGAGAGAAAGCGTGTAGAGGCGCAAGGTATCGCAGATTACCAGAAGATTTTATCCACTGGTTTAAGCGATAAGCAATTGCAGTATGAGTCGATTATTGCCCAAAAAGAATTAGCGAAATCCCCTAATGCGAAAGTAATCATCATGGGTGGCAAAAACACCCCGATCATTCTAGGGAATCAATAAAATAAAGGCACGCGATTCTAACGAATCGCGTGCCCCATTTTATCTCTTTTAGTCTCTAAGTATTTTTTATTGTGCGGATTTGCCGGAATTTCAATGGCAATCGAATCAACGATTTCTAATCCGTAGCCCATCAATCCGGCTCTTTTCTTTGGATTATTTGAAATTAAGCGAATTTTTTGAACCCCTAAATCGCGTAGAATTTGGGCGCCTACTCCATAATCGCGCTCATCCATCGCAAAGCCTAATTCCAAATTCGCTTCCACCGTGTCACGGCCTTGCTCTTGTAGCTTATAGGCTTTCAATTTATTGATTAAACCGATTCCTCGGCCTTCTTGGAACATATATAAAATCACACCTTTCCCCTCATTCTCTACCATTTCCATAGCTGCGTGTAATTGCTCTCCACAATCACAGCGACACGAACCAAAAATATCCCCCGTCACACAAGAGCTATGCACGCGAACCATCACGGGCTCATCCTTCTCCCAACTGCCCTTAATTAAGGCTAAATGCGTGTCTCCTGTATTAATTTGCTTGAAGGCAACTAATTCAAAGGAACCCCATTCGGTAGGCATATTTACTCCGATCTCGCGCTTAATCAAAGATTCTTTGGCCAAACGATATTCAATCAAATCCTTAATCGTCACTAATTTCAAATCATGCTTATCTGCAAGTAGACGTAGATCTGGCAAACGTGCCATACTTCCATCTTCATTCAATACTTCGATCAAAACTCCAGAAGGTTGAAAACCAGCTAAACGTGCAAAATCCATCGACGCTTCTGTATGGCCCGTACGACGCAAAACGCCTTCCGTACGTGATTTTAAGGGGAAAATATGACCTGGTCGACCTAAATCGGAAGGTTGAGTTGCGGGGTTAACTAAGGCTTGAATCGTTTTAGAACGATCCGAAGCAGAAATGCCTGTCGTGCAACCATTCCCTAATAAATCGACAGAAACCGTAAAGGGAGTTTCATGTGAGGTGGTATTTTGATTCACCATCATCTCTAATCCTAATTCCTGGCAGCGTTCATCGGTCAAAGAAACGCACATTAAGCCGCGAGCTTCTTTGATCATAAAGTTGACAATTTCAGGCGTGATCGCTTCCGATGCACAAATCATGTCACCCTCGTTCTCCCGATCTTCATCATCAGCGACTATAATTATTTTTCCCTGGCGAATATCTTCCAGGGCATCTTCGATACGATCTAAGCGAATTTTATCTAGCATTTTTTAGGCATTTGAATCAGAAACACAAAGTTACACGAAATAATTCCCTTTTTGACTACCTTTGTCAATATGTTCATAGAGGCCCAAAATCTTAGTAAAACATACGGTAAACAAACAGCCGTTCAGGATCTAAATTTCCGATTAGAAGAAGGCCAAATCGTGGGTTTTCTAGGCCCTAATGGCGCAGGAAAGTCAACTACCTTGAAGATGCTTTTGGGACTGATTCAACCCTCTAGCGGAAGTGCTCAAATCGATGGAAAAGATCCACAAAATCAAGCGGTTGAACTGAAAAAACAAATCGGCTACCTCGCTGAAAATAATCCTCTTTATCCAGAAATGTATGTGCGCGAATTTCTTGAATTTATCGCTAACATCCATCAAGTACAAAATCCTGCGGTCCGAATTCAAGAGGTTATCGAATGGGTAGGCCTTCAAAAAGAGGCTCATAAGAAAATACAGGAGCTCTCTAAAGGCTACCAGCAACGCGTGGGCATAGCTTTAGCGATACTACACGACCCGAAAATTCTAATTTTGGATGAGCCCACCAGTGGATTAGATCCCAATCAACGGGATGAAATAAGAGACCTCATTAAAAGTCTTCAAAAGAATCGCATTATCTTGTTTTCCAGCCATCTTCTATCCGAAGTGGAAGCCATTTGTGATCGTGTCTTGTTAATACATCAAGGGAAACTTGTTAGCGACAGCCCCATGAAGGAGATAAAAGACCTAGAAAAGTTCTTTAAAGAGAAGACAAACTAAAGGAATCCGCATCCAAGTGGGCGGGGAATTTAGCCCGAAATTCAGCTAATTCAGCTATTGATAATTCAGCTGACGAGATTTGATCATGCGAAGCTAAATCAAGTAAAAGACCTCCTTTAAAATCCACTAACAAGGAATCGCCACAATAGGCTATATCATTTCCATCTGTACCGATTCGATTTACGCCCATAACATAGGAGAGATTTTCAATCGCTCGGGCTTGTAATAAGGTTCTCCAAGCATTTGCTCGAGCAGCGGGCCAATTAGCCACATATATCGCTGCATCGTAAGCTAAACCGACGTTGCGAGACCAGACAGGGAAACGTAGATCATAGCATATAAATAAGGCTATTTTCCATCCTGCATACGAAACAAGCACCTGCTGATTTCCGGCTTGATAGTGGTCATTCTCGCCACCCATTCGAAACAAATGTCGCTTATCATATACCTGATAAGTGCCATCGGGATGAACTGCGTAGAGCCGATTATAAAGTGAATTTTGTTGTTTTACTTTAAGAGAACCCACGATTAAGGCCCCTAAACGATTTGCCTGCAATTGCATCCATTGTAATGATGGACCCTTGCCTACTTCAGCACCCGTTTCTGACATAGAGAAACCAGTTGCAAACATCTCGGGAAGGATGATGACATCCGTTTTACCTGCCAAAACAGCTAATTTCTCCTCTAATTGAGCACAATTAGCAGCAGCATCTTCCCAGATTAAATCGGTTTGAACTAAGCTTACCCGTAGATTCGCCATATATGCCGGTGTTTATTTGGCAATATAAGAATAATAGATCTTCAATCGAGCTTTCATTGCTTGCAAAGGCACGAAACGCGTACTTTCATTTATGATTCTCGTATTTCCAGCTGAATTAGAAGTCAAAGCCGGAGTAATTAACCAACCATTATTTGCTTGCTTACCCACTAAAATAGACTGAATAGCTGTCGTTACGTTAAATGTATACGTCTTCGATCCCGGTTCAATGGCTGAAGTTATAACGGTCGAACCTCCCTCTGAAAGTAGGTATTTCAAACCATACGAATTTCTAAGCGTACGGTTCGTTGCATCCGTTTCTACAATTGATAATTGACCTATCGTTTGTTGCAAATCAATATTATCTGCAGCAGTTAACACTAATTCTGCTTTATTCACTGCCACATTACGATTCCCCTTTATATTTAATAAATAAGGAAATTCCACTTTAGTAGCTACACCCGTTCCCGCTTGAATATAGGTCAATCCGCTTGTTAAGGTAGATGCAACTTTATTACCAGGATTTTGTAAGCCGGCCAAAGACCCTGATTTTGTCGACTTAATTTGATTAAATCGAGCTAATAGTTCTGGGAATAGCGCATTAGACAAACTAAAATAATAATCCATGGAATATAAAAAAGGGTCACCTGGATTGTGGAAATATAAAGTCATTCGAGAATACCCAGGATTAAATCCTATCATGGCGCCTGCACTCGATGAGGATGACTTAAACAACATGCCCGGGAAATAATCTCTAAAACCCTTACTACCGGCTGCCACTTTTACATCCGCATATTTACTCAATAACTCTCTACCTAAAGCATCCGACATACGAAAACGTAAGGTATCTAACTGAACAGAGTCCCCATTCATAGCTCTCGTACGAATAGGACGAGGTTTGAACGTATGACTACCTATGATAGATGCATCAGAGCGAATAGTTGAATTAGCAAAATAATCAGTACCCCTATTTAAACTATCTAGTAAACGGTACACGTTCATAGTCATAGACTGGGTGGTATCTCCTTGATAACCCGAATATGCTAAGCGCATCGTTAAAGAATCATAGACAGAGGTTGCTTTCGAAAATAAGGTATCAATATTAGAAAACTGCGTAAAAGCCGATGATTCAGCTAATCCTAAGACTGGATGATTATAAGTTCCGATTAATAAAGTACCCGGAGAACCTGTATAGATCGAATCAATCAAAACGGTCGACGACTTAATCGTGATCGTATCTGAATAATTCAAACCAACCTCTACACTAAACAAATCGTCGCCAATTTCTTTAGGTGTATCACAGGAAACAAGGAATAAGGAAAGAATTCCTACCCATTTAATTGCCGGACATTTCCAAATAAGTTTTTTCGAAGAAATCGAGATCATTGTCGGCAATATTTTGAGAGGTTTTATGTTGATGTTCATCAATAATCGATTGAATACGGCTATTATCCGCATTTACTAAAGAAACTATTTTGTCTGCATACTCAGCACCTATCTTGATAAATGCTTCGTAATTTCCGCCTGCTAAGCTACCTAGATGAGCCTCATCTAAATCTCCAATCTTCACTTTTTCGATCAGATCGTCTGCTTCAAACGTAAAATCAAACGGTATATTATGTGGAGAGAAAATGGTTTTCGAATCCTTATAAATCGGGTGATTTTGGTAATGCGTAGAAACGTATAGAGGTATTAAACTAGACATCCAATCATTACAATGAATAACATCTGGAGCCCAACCTAACTTCACAACCGTTTCTAATGCTCCCTTACAGAAGAAAATTGCACGTTCGTGATTGTCTGGATAAAATGCACCGTCCTTATCGGTTAATGCATATTTACGTTGGTAATAATCTTCATTATCGATGAAGTATACTTGTAATTTTGCAGCTGGAATACTCGCTACTTTAATGGTCAAAGGCTTTTCTTCCTCACCCATTGGAATGGTAATACCTGAAAGACGAACCACCTCGTGCAATCGGTTTTTACGTTCATTAATAGTCCCAAAACGGGGCACCAAAATTCTAATTTCCATGCCTCTCTCCTGCATAGCAGTTGGAAGTGCACGTACGAAATCAGCAATTTTAGACGTGTTTTGAAAAGGATCTACCTCACTTGAAACGTAAAGAATACGTAATTTGGCCATTCTAAATTGATTACTAGGGGGAAATTTCCCCAAAAAACATTACAAAATTACAAAAAATAATCTGATTAACACCATCATTAACTAATGAAAGGTCTTTAATTTGCGAACTGTTATAGGAGAAGAATATGCTGAAGTCGATTATAAAATACCTTATTTCCAGTTTATTAGCTGGAGGCCTTTTGTTTTGGGCCTTTTCTAAAAGTCAATTACACTGGAACGACATACTACTAACCTTTTATCAAGCAGATTACAACTGGGTCGTTGTTTCCATTAGTATATCCTTGCTTTCGCATTTATTGCGCGCCTTACGATGGGAGCAATTGCTAGGCGCCATGGCCTATCAGCCAGGTACCGTTAGAACCTTTTCCGCCGTATTAATCGGCTATTTTGCTAATTTTCTAGTACCCCGATTAGGCGAAGTGTCCCGATGTGGATCATTGAAAAAGACGGCAGATATTCCGTTTGAAGAGTCTTTTGGCACGGTCATTACAGAGCGAATTGTCGATCTGCTAAGCCTAGTTGTATTAGTCGGGATTACTTTTCTTTTCGAATGGGAGCCCTTGCAAAAAAGCCTCTTTCCCACCTTGCATCTGCCATCAGGCGCCTTAATTATCACGGCATCAGCGCTAGGAATCATTGGATTAGGCCTGCTTTGGAAGTTTAAAGATTTCCTCCGAAATATGGGCACAGAATCAAAAATTGGCAAAATGTTACGTGGCTGGATTGCTGGCATCAGCAGTATTCGACACCTAGAATCTCCGGGTAGATTCATTGCTTATAGTATAGGAATTTGGCTATGCTATTACCTCAGCACCTATACTCTGTTTTTAGCCTTTCCTTTGAGTGAAAACCTAGGATTCAGTGCTGCTTTAACGGTTTTAGTGATGGGAACCTTCGGAATGGCCACACCTACTCAAGGCGGAATTGGAGCCTACCATAGTCTGGTAGCCTCTGCCTTTGTTTTTTATTCTCTAGCCTACAAAGACGGGTTTATGTTAGCCACCTTTTTCCATGGAACTCAAATGATCACCCTCTTGTTATTGGGTGGATTTAGTTTTATTATTACGTTGTTTTTACCCAAAATTTCGTCCCGTGTCGAACAGAACTGAACATAAAATCGTCTCTCTTGCAGAAGCCATCGAGATCCGCAAAAACTGGAAATCGGCCGGCAATAAAGTCGTTTTTACGAACGGATGCTTCGATATTTTGCATTTAGGCCACATCGATTATTTGGAAAAATCGAGCGAATTCGGTACTAAAATGATCGTGGCAGTTAACTCTGACGCCTCTGTTCGCACACTTGAAAAAGGAGTCGAAAGACCCATCAATTCGGAATATGCACGAGCACGTTTGATTGCCGCTTTGGGATTTGTTTCTATGGTCATTATCTTCGGCGAATCGACTCCTTTAGAACTTATTCAGGCCTTAAGCCCGGATATATTAGTAAAGGGGGACGATTATACAATAGAGACCATTATAGGGGCCAAAGAAGTGTTAGCAGCTGGCGGCGAAGTAAAAACAATCGCACTCGTGCCAGACTATTCAACCACCAAAATCATTCAAAAACTTAAACAATAAACACATGTATTTCATAGCCATTATTTTCGGAGTCGCAGGGATGCTTATCTCCTGGCGACTAAAATCTAAGTTTAAAACGTATTCTCAAACCCCGCTGCAAAGCAATTTGTCCGGACAAGAGATCGCTGAACAAATGCTAGCGGACCACGGAATCTCTGATGTTCGTGTCATCTCAGTGGCAGGCCAATTAACCGACCATTACAATCCAGCTGACAGAACCGTCAATTTAAGTGAAGATGTGTACCACGGTCGCAACGCGGCAGCCGCTGCCGTTTCTGCCCACGAATGCGGTCACGCAGTTCAACACGCAAGAGCCTACTCTTTTTTACAATTACGTAGTGCTCTGGTTCCCATGCTTAGTATTTCGAACGGTTTTATGCCCATCCTATTGATGATCGGTATGTTTACCCTTTATTCAACTGGAAACTCCACCTTATTAGCCATCGGCGTGGCACTTTTTGCCATGGCCACCTTATTTAGTTTCGTGACACTACCCGTTGAATTCGATGCATCTAACAGAGCCTTAAACTGGATCAAAGAGAAAGGCATTGTGACTCCAACAGAATACGAAATGTCAAAAGATGCGCTTTGGTGGGCTGCGATGACGTACGTCGTTGCCGCGCTGGGTATGTTAGCGCAGTTGCTGTATTATCTTAATTTGTTGGGTGGGAGGAGAAATGATTAGCGTCATTTCGTAAATCATACTTTTAAAGCATAAAGAATAAAGCACAAAGAATAAAGTTTGAATAAAAAAGAGGCTGAATATCAGCCCCTTTTTTATGATTCAGAAAATGCATTTGATAAAACGTTGCGAAGCAACATCCATCTTTATACTTTATGCTTTGTGCTCTATGCTTTCATTTAAATACTTTATGCTTTAATGTTAAGTTTCGACTTCCGATAACTATACCCAAAATAAATAAGCACCCCTGCTAGGCACCAATACATAAACCGCTCCCAGTTCGTGGAGCCCATTTGGGTCATCAGATATAAGTTAACTAAGAGGCCTAAAACGGGAATTAAGGAGAGTTTTTTCGTCACACAAAAGAAGGACATTGCGGCCCAAATAAGGAAGAAGCCGCCCATAATGAAATGGTCTGCTTTCGCTGCTCCTAAGTATAAACCTTGCAACCATTCGACTAGATTTACGCCGGAATACGAAATTAGACCGATCGCTAAAATCAGCGATAAACCCACATAGTAACTTGAGTTGATGTACGGAATTTTGAACTTGGATTTCTTTTGATTTTCTGGATCCAGATCTAAAACTAATACGCCGCCACACACTAAAACGAACGCGAATAGAGTTCCGATACTACTTAAATTGATGACTTCCTCCAGATTCGCAAACAAAGCCGGAATACCTACAAATACACCGGTCATGATGGTGGAGAAGGAAGGGGTGCGGTATTTAGGGTGAATGCGGGAGAAGGCTTTTGGCAATAATCCATCGCGTGACATCGTCATCCAAATACGTGGCTGGCCTAATTGATACACTAAAAGTGCGGATGTTAAGGCAATTACGGCGCTGGCTGCCACGATTCCGGCTACTCCAGGTAATCCGACTTGCATAAACATGAAGGCCAAAGGATCCTCAATTCCAGCTAAATTTTTAGACGGAACAATCCCTGTTAAAACCAAGGTTACTAAGACGTATAAGACGGTACAGATGATGAGGGCATACATCATGGCTTTGGGAATATCCCGCTGCGGATTCTTGCATTCCTCTGCCGTGGTGGAAATCGAGTCAAAGCCAATATAGGCAAAACAAACGGCGGCCACACTCTTTAAAACCCCAGAAATTCCGTTAGGGGCAAATGGGGTCCAGTTCTCCACCTGTACATAAAAGGCACCGACACCTACTACGATCATAATCACTAAAAGCTTCAACATCACCAGAATGTTATTGGTATTTTTCGATTCCCTAATGCCAATATAAACCAGATAGGTGATAGCCACCGTGATTAATAGAGCCGGAATGTTGGCTACGAAATGCCAGCCAAAAATGGTGGGAGCCGATTGATAGGCCGTAAATCCTTCGCGCAGATTAACCGACAAGGCTTCGAATTTTTGACCGCTTGCTAAAGAAGACGTAGTTTCGACGAAGGCTCTTTTAGCAGATAAATAATCCATCGTCATAAACTCTGGCACATGAATGCCTAGGCCTTCTAATAAATCTACGAAGTATTTAGACCAGGAGATCGCCACAGCCACGTTAGAAATCGCATATTCTAATAATAAGTTCCAGCCCAAAATCCAGGCCACAATCTCCCCCAAACTCGTGTATGCATAGGTATAAGCACTACCAGAAATAGGTACAGTGGCTGCGAAACGCGCATAACAAAAGGCTGTAAACATACAGGCCATGGCGGTAAATACGAACAACATGGAAACCGCAGGCCAGCCATTGGCAGACGCCTGACCAATAGCCGAAAATATACTCGCCCCGATAATGGCCGCCACACCCATGAAAGTCAAATCACGTACACCCAAATTGCGATCCAGCGCATTCCCCTCTATACTTTCCATGGCTAACTGGTCAGCCACAATCTTATCGATGGATTTCTTTCTAAATATACTTGACCACATAAATTTTACGATTGAATGAAGCAACAAAAATACATCTTTCTGAAAGAAATTCTAATTTGATTGATTTCGATTACCTTTGTGGCATGTCTGTTGCCGTCGTCATATTAAATTACAATGGTCGGAAATTCTTAGCCGACTTTTTACCTATCGTCCTCGAAAATACGCAGGATGCGACGATTTATGTGGCAGATAATGGCTCAACAGATGATTCTTTAGCGCTATTAGCCTCCAATTTCCCTAGCGTTTCCGTCCTTTCCTGGGCTGAAAATTTAGGCTATGCGGGTGGATATAATTTTGCTTTAGGCCAAATAACAGCCGACTACTTTGTATTAATGAATTCCGATATAGCGCCTCGAAAAGGCTGGTTAGCGCCTCTTTTAAATTATTTCGAAGCGAATCCACTTGTTGCAGCAGCACCACCCTATCTACTAGATTATAACACACCTGAATATTTTGAATACGCAGGAGCTGCCGGTGGTTTTTGGGACAAATACGGATATCCTTTCTGCCGAGGTCGAATTTTCAACTCCCT
>CAIVPV010000011.1 GCA_903907915.1 uncultured Cytophagaceae bacterium | reverse complement strand
GCTAAATCCTCATAGCTCAAAAACCCGCCATTCTTCTTCATAAACGCGTCCATCGTCCGCGCCATATCCCCCTTATAAAAGGCATCACGCCCCTCTTTTCCTAATTTTTCTAAGGTATTCGCTAGGTTCGGATTCTTGAAAATATCCCCCTCCACCGGTGGCTTTCCATTGGGATAATAATGATTAGCCACATTCGGAAACTTACCATAATTCGCCGGCACACGTGCTAAAGCTGAGGCTAATTCCCCGTGCACCGGAAAGCCATTGCGCGCATACGAAACGGCTTTTTCTAATACCTTATTCATCGGCATCGAACCGAACTTCTTGTGCAATTCAAACCACGCATCCACGCAACCCGGCACGCTAATCGGCAAAGGACCCAGCGACGGTATGTGCGTCAGACCCCGTTTTTTAAACTCTGCCAAAGTCAAAGATTTCGGCGATCTCCCCGATCCATTTATCCCATATAATTTTTTCGTTTTCGCATCCCAAACAATCGCAAACAAATCCCCTCCAATTCCGTTCACATGTGGTTCGACCACCCCTTCCATGGCATTCGCCGCAATGGCGGCATCGATGGCATTTCCACCCGCTTTCAACACATCGAGTGCGGCCTGGGTAGACAAAGGATGAGAGGTAGCGGCCATCCCGTTTTGGGCAATGGCCTGTGAGCGAGTCGCCCAAACTTTACCATAGGGACGATCTTGCGCATTCGTTAGAAACGGAAGAATGAGAAGAAGGAATAATTTTTTCATAGTGTTGATTTTGAAACAGTAAATTAGGGAATGGCGTTCTTAAATGCAATTATCAAGTAACTTATAAAAAAGGACAGCGCTAGAATTAAGACCCAAAAGATCTCTACCTTTCTAAAATGAGAAATAGATGTGTTGTGGAGATGGATTTTATCATTGATAAACTTACGAAGTCGATTGAAGAAATTTCAACCGGAATAAGCAATGCCACATTAATTTTGCCCTTGAAATTAGATGATTTATTGGGATTGATATGGCAGTTTGATTGGGTTGTAGAATTGGAACAAGAAAGCCATTTTGTCTATAAATTGGTCACGATAAATAATCCCAATATAATACAGGGTTTAATTTGTTTAGAACGAAAACCTGATCATATTTACATTCATCTACTCGAAAGTTCTGCATTTAATAAAGGAAGTCAAAAACAGTTTTTAGGTGTCGCGGGAAATTTAGTTGCCTATGCCTGCAAACAATCATTTCATTTCGGAAACGATGGAAATGTTTCCTTCATAGCTAAAGAACAATTGATTGATCATTATGAGAAATCAATTGGGGCATTTCACTTTGGCAACAGAAGGATGATTATTAATACGAATGCAGCTAAAAAATTAGTCAACCAGTATTTCAATTCTTAATCTATGAAAACGACAAAAATACACTTAGATGTTGACCAAATTGGGGGAAATGGCAGCCTCACTACTTCGGACGAAAAAAAGATTAGTCACTATATTCGAGCTCAAAAGAAGAATTCATTGCCTTTGAAAAAAGCAGCGCATTTAGCTAAAACAAAAAACCCCTAGACCTACGCCCAGGGGTTTCTGCATTCTTGAACCTAATATAAATTACACTGTCTTAGTAAACCATTTTTGCTTGATGCGCTCCGAGATATAATACATACATGGAACGATAATCAGCGTTAACACGGTAGAGAACGTTAATCCGAAGATGATTGTCCAGGCTAAAATTCCCCAGAAGGCCGCGGAATCAGAACCGATAAAAATATGTGGATCTAATTCGGTGAATAGGGTAACGAAGTCGATGCTTAAGCCTAAAGCCAAAGGTATCAATCCCAATACTGCCGCCGAAGCCGTCAATAATACGGGAGTTAAACGGATTCCACCGCCTTCAATGATCGCCTCCTTCAAGTCGTAACCGCGCTTAAAGCGAAGCTCTTCAATAAATTCGATCAATAGGATACCATTTTTCACTACGATACCGGCAAGTGCAATTACACCCACTCCGGACATAATTACGGAGAAAGTCATCCCGAACGCCATGAAGCCTAATAATACTCCGATTAGTGATAATAAAATCGTCGCGAAGATGATTAAAGGTTTCACCGCAGAATTAAACTGCGTTGCCAGAATTAAGTAGATTAACACTAAAGCCGCTAAGAAGGCCACGGCTAAAAATGCGCCGGATTCTTTTTGGTCTTCTTGCTCACCACCCATGCGAATCTTGTATCCCTGAGGAACGTCGATCTCTTCGAAAAGCGTGGTTAATTCCCCTACGATTTCATTCGCATTATAGCCTTGAATTACATCGGAACCTAGGGTGATGATACGCTCTTGGTCTTTGCGGTTGATTTGGCTGAAGGAGGTAGCATAGTGAATATCTGCGATCGAATTCAAAGGAACTTGGCGCAAAGCACCGCCCATGTTCATGTCGCGGTAGGTAATATTCATTTGCAAAAGCTTCTCGGTTTGGTTGCGAGAATTTCCTTTTAAACGCAACTGAATAGGATATTCATCTTTTACATCTCGGAATTTGGAGATTTCTGCACCGAATAAACCGGTACGTACGGCCATCGCTACCTGCGCTGAGGAGATACCCTCGCGAGACGCTTTTTCGCGGTTCACGTCGATGATGATTTCGGGCTTGTTTGTTACCAGGTCAGATTTCAATTCTTGAATACCTTGAATGCCTGACTTAGTGATCGAAGCACGTACCTTTTTCTCTAGATCTTGCAAAACAGAGAATTCATCCCCTGCGATTTCAATCGAAATAGGCTTGCCGGTAGGGGGCCCGTTGCGCTCGCGTTCGATGGCAAGCTCGACACCAGGAAGTGGATTTTTGGCAAAATCCGCCTGAATCTTCGTTAAAATATCACCGGTTTTAATACCATCGCGTAATTGTAATTTCTCAAATGCGATCGTCACCTTACTCTTATGTGGAGTAGCGCCACGATCTGGTTGCATCGGATCGCCGGCGTTTTTCCCTACGTTCGAGATAATGGAATTGACAATTTTACCGTAGCCTTCTTTTTGAATAAAAGCAGAAACCCGCTTTTCGATCACCTTAGTCACGGAATCCGTTACGACCGCATCTGTTCCGATCGGGTTTTTGGCATAAATATAAATGTAATCAGGATCTCCAAAAGGGAAGAAAACAACCTTAGGCTTCACGATACCCATTAAAGCGATCGTAAAAACCAACAAAAAGAAGGCCGCAATAGTCGCATAAATCGGACGCATACCCGTTAAAACCCATGAAATTAACTTACGGTAATTCGTCTTAAAATTAGGTAAGGTAGTCTCCTGGAATGGCACGATCAACTTCGGAGTGATCACAAAGTGATTTAACACATACAAGAGCAGACATAAAACTAAGAAGTTTCCAAAGCCAAAGTGACCTAAGCCGAAGCCCATCACATACCCGAAAACGGCTAAACTCAACAAGATGAAAACGGTGCGACGGATGTCCGAGAACGTCGGATTCTTCACATCATTCGCCTCTTCATCGTGACGCTTCATAAACGTAATCGCGAATACTGGGTTCATCACATAGGCCACAAAAAGTGACGCAAAAAGCGTGATGATCAACGTGATAGGCAAGTATTTCATGAATTCCCCCACAATT
>CAIVPV010000010.1 GCA_903907915.1 uncultured Cytophagaceae bacterium | reverse complement strand
GGATGATGGGTGTGATTCCGAACGAATGGGTGGAGACAAATTCGAGTGTAAGTAAGACGGCTAACTACTTCTCAGAAGCTGCGGGTCGTCGATTCCCAGGTTCTACGGGAAGTATGGATCCGGAGGATTATGCAGAAATCGGTGGAATTTGGGAGGCTTTAGAGCGCAAGAATATTCCTTTTTATAATTTTGGGGAAGCAAATGAAACGGGGCACGTCCGTGAATCCTGGTCAGATACCTTAACGGGTGCCGGTCACATCGTGATGGTGCCGATGCAAAAAGCCTTATTCAAGAATACTAGCCATAATTATGCTGGATTTAATACCAGCATTCCGGATCAATTCCGTGTGCAACAATTCGAACATGAGTTTACGGAAAAGTGGCTGAGTGGCAATGAGAAAATGCCGGCTTTAGTAACGATTCAATTACCTAATGACCACGGCGGGGATTTGGATTCAACGGCGGGGTTTCCGTATCGCTCCTCTTTTATGGCCGATAATGATTTAGCCTTAGGTCGCATGTTACAATTCTTGTCGCACACGCCGTATTGGAAAAACATGTTAGTGATTGTCACGGAAGATGATCCGCAAGGGGGTGTCGATCACATCGATGCGCATCGGAGTATTTTGATGATGGCCGGGCCCTATGTGAAACGGGATTATGTATCGCATCGCCACGCGAATTTTGGATCGATTTTGCGCGTGATTTATACGCTTTTAGGTGTTCCTGCCGTGAATCATTACGATCAAACGGCGAGTATCTTAGATGACTTCTTTACGGATACGCCTAACTTCAAGCCTTACCAGTTTAGCTTCCCGGATAAACGGATCTTCGATGCGGATAAGACGATGATTCGCTACAATCGCACGATTGATTGGCGTAAAATCAAGAAGACGGTAGAGATGGATGACGAGGAAGATCAGCGGAAAAACCACTAATTACCATTGGTATCCGATTTGTAAGTGGAAACTTCTTCCCATGCCATCGATTCCAGAACCGTGCATCCGATAAGGCACATCTCCTAAATTCACACCCTGCATTCCTAGTTGAATGTGGGGTGTCATTTTATAATTCGCTTGCAGCTGAAGGATACCCCAACCAGCGGTTCCACCCGGATTCATCCGGTTATCAGATTTATCACCGGCGCTCAAGCGGTCTTGACGATCAGCAAAAATCCAAAGTAGCGCAATGTTCCCCTTGGCTACCATGTAGTTCAGTGAAACATTTCCATTGAATGGGGGAATGCGGCGCATGGGTTCGTTTTGTGTTTGGTTTTGGCCCAAAACATAGGAAATCGAATTCCCTAAACTAAAACGTGTACTTAGCGCAAGCGTTTGCGACCACTCAAAACCATACAAGTACGCCTGGTCCACATTTTCCTTTCGATAAACGGGATATCCTTGAATGATTTCTGTCGTTTTAATACGGGTTATTAAATTCGTCAATGAGGTATGGAATGCCGCCCATTCTGCTTTGTAACGGCTGCTTTGAACACGAAATCCGATGTTTTTCGTCAAAGAATATTCCGGCTTTAACTGATAAGCTGGCTGCTCATAGCGGAAATCGACGATACCTAAGCTTCCTAAATCATCTAAATTAGGCGCCCGAAAACCGGACGAAACCGACCCAAAAACAGTCACCTGAGGGCTTATGGCATAAGAAATACCTCCGTCATACACGAGTGCTCCCTGCGAAATAGTGGAATTTCCCACGGTCGTATCAGGTAAAAGCGCTGAAGTATGCTGATAACGCAATCCGGCGTGCACTTGCCAAGAGCGGTAGGCAAATTCATGTAAACTAAAGGCGGAGAACGTAGTGTATTGCGAATTATCTGGATACAAAGCGCGCAAGGCCGTCGTTTTCGTAGTTACATCCAGGCGACTACTTCTTACCCCATCCGCATAATATTCTACGCCTGTCATGCTGTGAAGGCCAGGAATTAACTCACTTTTGATTTGGCCTATAAATCCAACTGTACGAACTTGATCCTCCTCTTTACGCAAAGTCGCACTTCCCTTTTTCTGAAGGGCTCTTTGCTCGATACTTTCCTGGAAAGAGGCAGTCAACTCGGCAGACTGCAACCAGTTTTGCTGTCCTTGATACAATAAGCGCGAATAAGCCCTGCGATAAGACTGCAAAGTCATTTCGTTTAAGGCAAAATTTTCTAATTGAATTTTATGGTAAACAGGCACATGATCTTGCACGTTTTGCTGGATTAAGTTTTCTAGCGTCCAATGATTGCCTAATTTTGCGCGGTATTGAAGCTGCAAATTTTGCTCTTCATAGCCCGTAGGACGTTGAAAAGAGCCGTCTCCACCTCGGGTAATATCCCCAAATGTTTTCTTTCCCGCTAAAATAGAAAAGGAACTGCGCTCAGACTGAAAATTCACTCTGGCTAATCCACTAAGCTCCATGCCTTGACTAATTCCTCTTCCTAATAATTGTCCTGACCAAGATTTTGACCCAAACGACGGTTTTTTCGAAATCAAATGTATTGCTCCAGTCAAGGCGTCCGATCCATACTGAACCGAGCCTGACCCTCGAACTACCTCGATTTGATCTAATGAAAAAGGGTCAATCGTATTCAAATATTGATTAGGTCCGTAGCGAAAGGTGGAATTATTAAAGCGTATTCCGTCTAAAACTAAAAGTGTTTGGTTTCCCGTTAGGCCGCGGACAAAAGCGGAGCCTCCGCCCTGGTTCGTGCGTTGCAAAAATACACCCGGAACGCTCGAGAGCAGTTCAGGGGTATTCATTAGCTGATTGCTTTTCACTTTCGCGGCATAAACCGGAATAGCCAAACGCTGACTAGCCACGGGTTGTCTGCTAGCGCTAACTACAACATTGACTAAGGTGTCAGAATAGCTGGCTAATGCCAGTTGTGCCCCTACTACAGTGGCAATAAATAAATTCATTTTTAATCTTCTTTTGTGGTGGCTAAAATCGCCGCTCTACGGGGTGCAGGCATCACTGAATTCTCCCCTTTTACGGCTTTCCAAATCACTTCGCTAAACTCTAAATCCGGGACCGAATCCTCCTTTTTGAAATCAAACTTAGCACTTTTTTGGGCACTTGGTGTGTCTTTCACGTTTAGTTCAAACAAATTCGTGCGAGGTAATTCGTGGATAAAGGGAGTCAAGTTAGGCGTCGCAGAGAAGCTACGAAACATCGGAGTGGCAGCCGCATCATATTGACTCATTGGAGGCAAGCCTAAGATTAATTCGATCGTGCGAAGCATCGACGAAGTCGAATAAGGCGTGTGATCCACGAATCCACGTTTCACAAATCCACCCGCTACGTAAGCGGTAGATCGGTGCGCGTCGACGTGATCGGGGCCGTTTTGGGCATCATCTTCTACGATGAAAACCGCTGTTTCTTTCCAAATAGGTGATTTCGACAAGTGTTCGATAAACAAACCGATTGCATAATCATTGTCCGCTACATACGCAAAAGGGGTCTTTTTGCCTAGGCGTTGTCCTTCGGTATGGTCGTTCGGAAATTGCATCGAATTAAAGCGAGGGACCTGACCTTGAGCAAGCAAACGATCAAAATCTCTCTTCCAAGCGTGAAAACGCGTGGTGTCCATCACATCTTGGTTAAATGAGGAATAGTCCGGACAAAAATGATCTTTAATCGCTGGGATATTTGGCTTAAAATCAGTGGCAAATTCTCCATACGTGCGATAGGAAATCCCCGCTCTTTTGGCATAATCCCAAATAAATCCATTCTTCGGATTCGCAATCGCCCGGTTTCCTTCGCCGTCATACTTACCGCCGCGTCCACCATAAGAAGTAGGCCATGTTTTCTCTAAATAATCGGTGGCATGTGCCGAAGTCGACCAGTTATGGCCATCCGCACTCACTTCACCATCCACATAGAAATTATCTAACAAGACGAAATCCTTCACTAGCTTGTGCTGATTAGGCGTGTATTTTTCGCCAAATAACAACAAAGTAGTATCTCCATTGCCTCCCGCCACATCAGATAACACTTGGTCATAGGTACGGTTTTCTTTTAGAATATAGTACACGTATTTAATGGGTGAAGCATCGCCCACTTTCATTGGGATCGGATTGCCCTTCTCCCCTGCGGCATTCATTTCACCTTCTTTCGTGTAAGGCGTGTTTTTATATACCGCCTCCGAAAGCACGGCTAATTCTTTAGTGCTAGGTTCTTTGAAAATGGACATCGTTCCCTTCATTAAACCACCGATGTATTGACTAGGTGCCGCCGTCGTATTATCTGATTTCTGATAAGTCACCGTTTGTTTTTTCGCAATCGGATTCGGTCCTTTCGGATTCGCGAAAGAAGAGAAACCTTTTCCATTCGCCACATATAATTTTCCTTTGACTATTTTCAACGACGTGGGGTACCAGCCTACCGGAATGAAACCTAGCGATTTCGATTGCCCCGGTTTTTCTACTTCGAATACTGCTAAGCAGTTGTTATCTGCATTCGATACGTATAATCTTTCTTCATCTGCTGATAGGGCCAAACCGTTTGTCGAACTACCTTCCAATGCATTAGGCACGAGCGCCGCATTTAACACTTCGATTTCTTTACCCGCGCGCAAATCTACCACCGAAACCGAATTATCATTCGAGTTTG
>CAIVPV010000009.1 GCA_903907915.1 uncultured Cytophagaceae bacterium | reverse complement strand
CGGGCTAAGGTTTCGTTGATTTGTTTAGTCGACTTGAAGCGATTGATGTATTCTACTTTGCAGGGGAATGCGGCTAAACGATCGTGAAACGTACGGTAATGCTGCATCGCTAACACCGTTGTGGGAACGAGAACTGCTACTTGTTTCGAATCTGCCACGGCCTTAAAGGCGGCACGTATTGCAATTTCTGTCTTGCCAAAACCCACATCACCACAAACCAAACGATCCATCGGGTGCGGTTTTTCCATATCGGCCTTTACGTCCATCGTTGCTTTTGCTTGATCAGGCGTATCCTCATAGATGAATGACGATTCTAGTTCGGCTTGAAGATAGGTGTCCGGGGAGAAGGCGAAGCCAGGGGCATTTTTTCGTTTGGCGTAGAGGGATATGAGTTCTTTGGCAATATCCTTCACCTGCTTCTTCACCCGCGATTTCTTGTTATCCCAGTCCGGCGAGCCCAGTTTCGACATAGTCGGGGCCGTGCCTTCCTTTCCTGAATATTTGGAAATTTTATGTAATGAATGGATCGAAACCGATAAGACATCGTCATCGCGGTAGATCAATCGTATAACTTCCTGCTCTCCATTCGAGGTTTCTATCAGATTTAATCCGGCAAAACGCCCTATTCCATAATCAATATGAGTCACAAAATCGCCCACTTGTAAAGAGCGAAGTTCTTTTAAAGTCAGCGCCTTATTCTTCGAGAATTTATTCTTTTCCTTGTAGCGGTGGTAGCGCTCAAAAAGCTGGTGATCCGGGTAAAAAGCCACCTTCGTTTGCTCGTCCACGAAACCTTCTCTTAATGAAATTTGAAGGGGTTTGAACTGAATACTCGTATTTATTTCGTTAAAAATCACCTCGAGGCGTTCTAATTGCCGTGGGGATTCAGAACTGATAATATTGTGGAAACCGTGGGTTTGATTGTCGAGTAAAGTCGTGGCGAGTCGCTCAAAATCCTTTTGAAAAGCTCCTGGATTCTTCGAAGGAAACACGATGGTTTCCGAGTTTTTCAGGTGGGCTCTTTTGCCAAATTCGATGCATACAAATCCCTGCAATGATTTTTTGATCGTTTTCGCCGTTTCCCAGCGCTCTTCGGGTTTGTTTAATAAGTTGATGTCGGAGGTGGAATTCACCTGATATACCATCGTGCCTTTTTCGAAATTCTCCGTCAGAACATCGCTTAAGATAGTCAGATCTTTGATCCAGATCCGCGTGTTTTCAGGTAGAAAGGTGAAAAAGGATTCCCGCGTTTCTTGTATCAGTTTCGTTTGCACATCGGGGATGAGGTGCATCGCAGAAACGGATTGGATGGAAAGCTGGGTTTCGGGGTGGAAGGTTCGAATGCTGTCGACCTCATCCCCGAAGAAATCGAGGCGATACGGGTATTCCGCCGCGTAGGAGAACACGTCTAAAATGCCTCCGCGTACCGAATATTGGCCCGCTTCATAGACAAAGTCTGTTCGTTCGAAATCGTATTCGTTTAGCGTTTCTGCGACAAAATTGCGATCTATTTTATCTCCTACCCGGATGGATAGGGTGTTTTTGACCAAAGACTTTCGGTTAATCACCTTCTCGGTCATCGCCGCAGGATAGGAGACTATGGCGAGACTTTGGCCTGCATAATTACTTAGCATATTGAGCACTTCAGCTCGTAGCAACACATTTGCGTTGTCCACTTCCTCCCATTCATAGGGTTTCTTGTGGGACATCGGGAATAGGATCACGGACGTGTCGCCTACTAAGGCCTGCAGATCGTTATAGATGTATTGCGCCTCCTCCTTTTCTTCACAAATAATCAAAAATGGTTCCTGCTCTTTCAAAAGAGCTGACATCAAAACGGTGTCGAGGGAGCCGCAAAGGCCTTTTAGGTGGAGAGATTCGCCCGGTTTGGACGTAGTTATCTTGTCAGAAATGCTTTGGACAATTCCGTCGCTTTGATAAATACTTAGAAATTCTTTGACGATCATACGTACAAAAATCCCCTACAAAATTTACGTAGGGCTTGCAAAGGTAGGAAATTTTGTATCTTTGTGTATCTACAAAAAGGGGTGCCCGTAAAAAAGGCTGAGATTATACCCATTGAACCTGATGCGGGTAGTGCCGTCGAAGGGATTTTGTCGAGTTTTTTCACTAAAAACTCAGAAAAAATCATCAATATAAGGGTTAAAAGTTAAATCATAACAGGATTTGGCTCCTTTACCTGTTGCTAAAATTCAAATAATGAAAAAGGCAACAACGCTTATTATTACGCTTATTATATGCGTGCAAAGTCTATTTGCACAAAAAGTTCAAGGAACCGTTTTCGATCTGGAAACCAAAACGCCTCTTTGGGGAGCTTCCATTTCTGTAAAAGGAAGTCCGAAAGGAAATGTGACGGATGCGAAAGGGCAATTCAAAATCTCCGCTGTTTCCGGGTCCATCCTCGTCGTGCGATTTGTGGGTTATGAGCCAGCGGAAATAGCCGCAGCTCAGGCGAGTCAAATCGCGCTGAAAAAATCTAATTTCTTACAAGATGAAGTCGTGGTTCGAGCCACCCGCGCGGATGAAAACTCGGCGATGGCCTATTCGAATGTGTCGGCTGCAGATTTAGGAAAAAGTAATGTAGGACAAGATATGCCTATGTTATTGAATTTTACTCCCTCAATCGTTACCACTTCGGATGCTGGAGCGGGTGTAGGTTATACGGGAATCCGAATCAGGGGATCTGATGCGACGCGCGTGAACGTAACCATTAATGGTATTCCGGTGAATGATTCGGAGTCGCAGGGCACCTATTGGGTGAATATGCCCGACTTTGCTAGTTCCGTGAATTCGGTTCAAATTCAGCGTGGCGTGGGAACTTCCACGAATGGGGCAGGGGCTTTTGGG
>CAIVPV010000008.1 GCA_903907915.1 uncultured Cytophagaceae bacterium | reverse complement strand
AGGTGCCTACTCCTTGCAAATTACCTATGTAAAAAGTATTCAGTTGCAGCGAATCGACTAATAACCAAGAGTCCAAACGGGTATGATTATACCAATCTTGAATACTAATTTCGCCATTTAATTCCCCCTGAGCCTTAGTCGCAAATAATGGTTTTAAAGTCGATAATTGAAAATGATTCGCCTTTAATTTAATGGTTTCAGTCGTGTCAGTTGAGAGACTGCCTTGCAGCGAAATAGATTGATTTTGGTTAGATACAACCACCCGATCCGCTTTCCATTCTGGTCCTTGAATGGTGATTTTATTCGCCGCATCCATCGCCCAATCTTGCCCCAAAATTCGGAAATAGGTATCCCTAAATTTCAGAGATAAACCATCTTCCTCGAAGGCCCAGGCACCCGCTAAATGAGCAGCATTCTCTTCCCCTTGTTGTTTAAAATCAAGACCAAAATTAATGCGATCTTGATCCCAAAGCGCATCTAATTTAAGATTTTCGGTAGGTGCTAGAAAGTTCAATTGTTGCTTTCTGGAAGAAAAAACCAGGCTGGATGAAACCTCAGGAGCACCTAAGAATTTAGAACTTTGGAATGAAAAAACAGATTGATAAAAATGATAACCTCCGAATACAAGCGTATCAGGATAAGCCTCTAAGCTAAGCGAAAGGGTTCTTCCTTTGGAGATATTTCCAGAGAAAACCGTATTCTGTCCGATTTGAATAGACGGAAAAAAGCGAGATAAAATCGGATCAATTCGGTGACAAATCACCGTAAAATCTGCCTTGTATTTCGTCTGCACCTCATGTCGATGAGTGGCATAATAACCCCAGCGCTCATCCTCTCCTTTTTGGAAATATAAGGCATATTCAGCTGCTAACTGACTTAACTGAGATTGCAATATACTCGGTGTAAACTCGCCACTAATTTCGGCTGAAACTAAGTCGGAGGTCAACTTGTAATTTCGCTTTTGACCTGGCCCATTTTTAGAGGTGAGCGTCACTAATTCCACCTTCAGATCCGCTTGTTTCGGGGTCCGCAAGGTGGTATTAAAGAATACCGTGCGTCCCTCCAAATCATCAAAACGATCCCCCTTGAAATCTAATTCAAAATCAGTGGACAAACTTAGTTGCGAATCTAATAAGCGGATATTATGTAAGTTCGAATGCGTTATTTCACCCTGCATTTGATACACCGGCTTAGCACCTCGAAGGTCAATTAAACCTGTCATCGTTGCGACTAAATTCGTGTCTTTAGAGATCACATCCCCCTTAAATAATTGCTTTTGGAAGTTCCCTTTTAAGGCAATTTTATGATAGAGGTATTGATTAAAATATATCTCTGACACCTTACCATCGAAATCAATATTAGCCGACTTCTTAGCAAATCCACTCCCTTTCAAATTTCCCTCGGCATCTAAAGTTCCTAAGACTGACTCTAATCCTAAAAATTTACCCAGCTTAAACTTCTGTAATTTGATCTTTCCATCATAGCGTGAAAATGCCATCGAATCCTGCAAATTCATCTTGACATCTGCCTCCACATAACCTAATCCTGTCTTTAACTTTCCAGCAGTTCGAAACACTTTATTATTGCCCTTAAAAAGTCCGTCAAAGGCAACAGGCCCTAATATGACCATATTTTCAGCAGCCGGCTTCGTAATATAGGTGCCTAAGTCTTGTGGGTAAAATAAGGACGAACGCATGGTAAAATCCATCTCCGTTTTATCCACATTTGGTAAGCCTTTAAAGCCAAAATCACCCCTTAAAATACTCTTATCACCGAAACCTAATTCGAATTTCTGCAGATTTAAATTAGCCACCGTGCCCCTCAATAAACCTTTCAGACGATACATGCCTTTGTAATCATACATTGCCTCCACAAATCGACCCAAATCCTCTCCCTTCACAAGCGCACCATCAAAATCAGCCTGCATATCTGCGTCCGTTATCCAACGCGTTAAAGCATTCATATCGCGGTAATTAACGACGAACTTTCTAGTTACGCGAGAATCATTAAAGCGCAAATCTAATTGATCAAAGCGCATTTGGTGATCCGAAATCATAAATACCGTATTCAAACTTTTAACGTCAAATCCAGTTAAAGGATCTTTCGTCCGAAGGCCTATTGCTTGAAGACCCAAGGTGTCGTTTTTCAAATAAAAATTTTTGACTTTGGAATACACTTTCGCTAGCGTAAAGTGTGAAATATCAAAATGACGACTCGTTGCTTCGTTCTTTCGAGTCTGGTCATCCAAGGAAAATGCTCCATCAATCACCTCCGCTTCGGGTATGGTAAAAATTGAAGATGGTCCTTTTTTTACAGTTTTCACCCCACCTGTAATCCACTTATCAAGCCGTATAATAAACTCCTCAATGTTCATTTTACCTGACTTCTTTTCAAAAATCAACTGCACATTTGGTCGAGTTAATCGGGCATAATCCAGACTCGGTTTTCCGGGCTGAAGGAACAAATGCATGATGCTAAAATTGACATCTAGCTGCTCTATTTGGATCATTTTAGCCCCCCAAGGGTCTTTAACCTCTAATCCATAAATACTCAATTCATCAAAAAATTTGATTTGGATTCCCTTCATTTGAAAAGGATATCCAATCGCCTTTTCGACTTTAGGCGCTAAATAATTCGCTAATAAGGTTTGATTAACAGGGGCTCGTAAGAGAAGAACCGTGGCAAAAATCAACAAAAAAATCCCCAGCAACCCGTACAGGATTGTTTTGACGAAGATTTTTAGATATTTGACCATATTGCCGTATTTTTGCGCAGAATTCTATTTTTTATGAAGCTACTGGCTATTGAATCTTCTTGCGATGAAACTTCGGCTGCCGTGATGGTAGACGGCGTTTTGAAGTCTAATATCATCTCGACACAACTCATTCATACCGAATGGGGTGGCGTCGTTCCCGAATTAGCCAGCAGAGCTCATCAAAAATCGATCATCCCTGTCGTGACAGAGGCCCTGCAAAAAGCAAATATAAACAAAAATGAATTGAATGCCATTGCCTTCACAAGGGGCCCTGGGCTTTTAGGGGCTTTATTAATCGGTACCTCTTTTGCTAAGTCTTTGGCCTTAAGCCTTGACATCCCATTAATCGAAGTGAATCACATGCAGGCACACGTTTTGGCCCATTTTATCGAAGACCCTAAGCCTGCCTTTCCTTTCCTTTGTCTGACGGTCAGCGGGGGGCATACGCAGCTAGTTTGGGTGAAATCCGCGCTCGACATGGAGGTCATCGGTGAGACTCAGGACGATGCAGTGGGTGAGGCATTTGATAAAACGGCTAAGCTGCTCGGGCTACCTTATCCAGGTGGTCCTTTGATTGATAAATTGGCCAAAGAAGGTGATCCCAATCGCTTCCCCTTCTCGCTAGGCGAAATGCCCGGTCTAAATTTTAGTTTCTCCGGTATCAAAACCGCTATCCTTTATTTTCTCCAAAAAGAGGTCAAAAATAACCCCAACTTCATCGAAGATAACAAAGCAGACATCTGCGCTTCCGTCCAAAAAACCCTCATCGACATGCTCTTACGCAAAACGAAAAAGGCGATGAAGGAGATGAATTGTACCCAAATAGCCATCGCCGGTGGCGTGTCTGCTAACTCGGGTTTACGAACGCGACTTCAAGAAATGGGAGTTGAAATGGGTTGGGAAGTTTTCATTCCTGCTTTCAGTTATTGCACCGATAACGCCGGCATGATTGCTATGGCTGGTCACTTTAAAGCAGAAGCGGGGGAATTTTGTGGGCAGGATGTGAGTCCGCTGGCGAGGTATTCTTTATAATTTAAAGCACAAAGAATAGAGCACAAAGAATAAAGATGGAATCACCTTCGGTGATGCATTCAGAAATATTTCTGT
>CAIVPV010000007.1 GCA_903907915.1 uncultured Cytophagaceae bacterium | reverse complement strand
ATGTCAAGGTATTTACAGATATTATCGCGTTCTGCCATGGTCTCCAGTATTTCGACCGGGAAGCCCGCTGGATAAGCGTATTGTAAGCGGATCCACTCGATGCCATTGACATCGGATAAGCGCTCTAATAATTCTTTTAATTGGCGACCCGATTTTCCTTCTCCTTTTAGGTCTAAGCCGTAAAAAGTAAGGTCTTGGGCGATTAATATCAATTCTTTCGTGCCTTTTTTCGCCAGCGACGAAGCCTCTTTCACTAATTCCTCCATCGGCGTCGACACGTGCTTTCCACGCATTAATGGAATCGCACAGAAACTGCAAGGTCGATCACAACCTTCTGCAATCTTTAAATAAGCATAATGAGCAGGGGTCGTCAATAAACGCTCGCCCACTAATTCATGCTTATAATCAGCCTTAAGGGCCTTTAATAAGCGAGGTAATTCATTCGTGCCAAAGAAGGAGTCAACCATCGGAATCTCCCGCTCTAAATCCTCCTTGTAGCGATGGGATAAACAACCCGTCACGTATAATTTATCGATCTTGCCAGCCTGCTTTGCGTCTGCATAGCGCAAAATAGTGTCGATCGATTCTTGTTTGGCATTATCAATAAACCCACAGGTATTAATCACGACGATGTTCGCCTTGTCCTTTTTCGCCTCATGCGTCACCTCTAATCCATTCCCTTTTAATTGGGTGTAGAGTACTTCAGAATCGACAAGATTCTTCGAACAGCCGAGGGTGATGATGTTGATGGAGGGCTTTGGGGCTACTTTGGTCTTCATGGATTTTTATATCAGCCCGCAATTTACGAAGATTTCAAGCTAAAATTGTCCGCAAGGGATACAATTGTTGCAGACTTTTAGTAGTATTGTAAAAATCATAAACCTTACAAACATGAACAAATTACTTTTGAGTTGCGCGGCGATTTGCTTAGCGTTATCTTCTTTTGGTCAAGGTGCAAACCAACTTTCGAAGGCCGAGAAGAAAAATGGAACTAAACTTTTATTTGACGGTAAAACTTTCACTGGCTGGCATACTTATGGCAAACCGGGTAAAGTAGGGGCATCTTGGACGATTGAAGATGGCATAATTGGATTTGATTTAGCTAAAAAAGACGGTGGCGATTTGATCACTGATGCCGAATTTGTGAATTATGATTTCTCGGTGGATTGGAGAATTTCACCTAACGGAAATAGCGGAATTATTTTCAATGTCACAGAAGATGCCGTTAAATACCATAGCACGTATAATACAGGCCCTGAAATGCAAGTTTTAGATGATGCGGGCCATCCGGATGGAAAAATTATCAAGCATAATTCAGGTGATTTATATGATTTAATCAAATCATCAGTGAATGTAACTAAGCCGGTAGGGGAGTGGAATACGGCACGTATCGTAAATAACAAAGGCTTATTGCAATTGTATTTAAATGGATCGAAAGTGGTAGAAACACGTACAGACGATGCGAATTGGAAGGCACTGATTGCTGGTTCTAAATTCAAAACAATGCCAGGATTTGGGGTGAATATGCAAGGGCGTATTGCTTTGCAAGATCATGGAAATCCGGTTTGGTACCGAAACATTAAGATCAAAGAATTGTAAAAGAGAAAGGCCTCGATTTTGTGATCGAGGCCTTTTTTTAGGTATCGCTTAGGCTATTTCAGCCCTTTCGTCATTGTCTTCACTCTCAACAGATTCATCTTAGAGGTAATAAACAAGGTCGAGCCATCTTCCCCAAAATTTACATTTGAATTCGGGTTCCCCGTCTCGATGCGTCCCAATAATTTCCCAGCTGGGCTGATGATCAAAATCCCCCCAGGTCCTGTCGTCCAAATATTACCCATTTTATCTAGTTTCATCCCATCATAACCTCCGCGGATTCCTTGTTTGGCTAATTCAGCAGCATCAAAGAAAACACTAGGTTCGCCCAGGTTTCCGTCCTTGCCCACGGGGAAGGCTAAAATATGTGATTCCATCGGTTCTGAGGAGCCCACATACAGAATACTTTCGTCTGGGTTCATCGCTAAACCATTGGGTCTAGCCATTTTAGCATATTGCAAACTCATCTCCCCTTTTTTCGTGATGCGGTAGACCCCTTGAAAGGCTAATTCCTTCGCCGGTTCGTCTTTCCCGCGGCCGGGTAGACCATAAGGAGGATCGGTGAAGTAATAATCCCCATTTTTTGCTTGAATGACGTCGTTCGGGCTATTCAGTTTTTTGCCTTCCCATAAGCCACTCAGGGATTTTTTTAATTCCGGTTTGCCTAAAGGCATCTCCGCAATTCGTCTATTCCCGTGTTCGGCAGATACCAGGTTCCCTTTTTGGTTTATAATCAATCCATTCGCACCCGGTTCATAAGAATAATAGGCTGAGCCTGAATAGCCAGATGGCGTCAAATAAAGAACGGCGCCCTTATCCGCGGTCCATTGGTAAATCTTATTTTCAGGTACATCTGAGAACAAAAGGTAGTTCCCTTTCTTCACCCAAACCGGACCTTCCGACCAGGTATAGCCTTCCGCCACAATCTCAATAGGAGTGGCTGGGTCGATCAAGCTTTTAACGGATTCATCATAGACATGAATCTTGCCGATCGTCTTGTATTGTGCATTCGCCGTCGACTGGAATCCTAGGATTGTGATGAGCGGTAGTATTAATTTTTTCATAGCGTTTTCATCGGTTTATAATTCGTAAATTTACCCAAATTATCCACAAATGATATCGATTTCTAGTCCAATTCTTATCCAACAAATCACCGATTCGATTAGTGCTCATTATGAGGCCTCGGAAGCGCGCGCGATCGCTTTTCGCTGCCTGGATCTGGGATGGAATTTGAGCTCTATGGATATCGTACTTAAAAAAGAGGTGGATTTGCCTGCGGACTGGCCGTTGCGTTTAGCGCGCCTGGCGGGAGGAGAACCCCTTCAATACGTGATGGGGAAGACCTATTTTCGCGATCATTTATTTTCAGTGAATTCGGATACCTTGATTCCTAGGCCTGAAACCGAGGAGCTAGTGGATCTCGTATTACGTCATGCACCTAAAAATGCCTCGGTAGTAGATGTGGGTACAGGTTCGGGTTGCATACCTATTTCGTTGAAATTAGAGCGTCCCTCATTGAATGTGGAGGCTTGGGATATTTCAGTAGGGGCACTCGAGGTGGCGCGTCAGAATGCACTTTTGCTGGGCGCTTCGGTTGAATTTAAACAACAAGATATTTTTACCTGGCCTTCTGCGGAGGGTTCTTGGGATATAATCGTTTCGAATCCACCTTATGTGACTCAGGACGAGGCCAAAGAGATGGCGAAACATGTGCTAGACTACGAACCTCATTTGGCCTTATTTGTGCCTAATGACGATGCTTTAAGATATTATGACGCTTTAGGGGATTTTGCTCAGGAGCGTTTGCGGGCTGGTGGTTATCTATGTCTAGAAATTAACCAGCATTTTGGAACTCAAACCGTTGAGCTCTTGTTTAGCAAGGGTTTCCAAGAAGTCAAGCTGTTGCAGGACTTTAAAGGAAATGACCGGATGATTGTCGCACAAAAATCAGGTCTTTAATATTTAATAGTTATTTTTGTTTCAAATAAAACCAATTAAAATTTATCAACATGAATAAGACCTTATTAACAGTATTGATTGTTTTGGGAGTTATTGCTCTCGTGATTTTTTGGGGTGTAGGTTCTCGCAATAGCATGGCTACATCGGATCAAGACGTAAAAGCTAAGTGGGCAAATGTTCAAAGTGCCTACCAGCGTCGGGCGGATTTGATTCCCAACTTAGTGAAGACGGTTCAGGGCGTAGCTAATTTTGAGAAATCGACGTTAACAGCGGTGATCGAAGCTCGTGCCAGTGCCACACAAATGAAATTAGACTCGAAGGATTTAAGCCCAGAGAATTTGCAAAAATACCAAGCGGCACAGTCTTCTTTAGGGGGTGCCTTATCGCGTTTGATGGTGGTAGCTGAAAACTATCCGCAATTGAAAGCAACGGAGAACTTCTCTGAATTGCAGGCTCAATTAGAAGGTACAGAAAACCGAATCAAAGAGGAGCGCGATAATTTCAATGCAGCGGTTCAGGGCTATAACACCTTGATCGTTACTTTTCCGAATAGCTTAATCGCGTCGTTCTCTGGATTTGCAGAGAAAGGATTCTTCCAAGCGGATGCTGGATCGGATAAAGCGCCAGAAGTAAACTTTGACGAGAAGAAATAAGGATGTTGTCAGAAGAACACCAAAACCTAATTTTACAAGCCATTCGAGATGCGGAATTAACCACATCTGGAGAAATTCGCGTGCACATTGAAAGTCATTGCGCTGGACATCCGATCGATCGGGCGAAGGAGGTATTCTTTCAATTAGGTATGCAGAAAACGGATTTGCAGAATGGGGTTTTGGTGTATCTGGCGATGAAAGACCGCAAGTATAGTATCATCGGGGATAAAGGAATCGATGCGAAAGTGCCGGCCGAGTTTTGGGAAACCATTCGAGATGAGATGCGGGTTTACTTAGCGAAAAATGAGTTTGGCGCAGGTCTTGCTCATGGTGTGAAGCGTACCGGAGAGGTATTATCTAGCTTTTTTCCCTATGATTCGGGGGATGTCAATGAATTGTCGAACGAAATTTCTTTTGGCATTTAACCCTATATATGCGGAAACTTCTCCTCCTATTCTTACTTTCCTGTTCTTCTATTTTTGCTCAAGAAGGCATTCCAGCGAAGCCCTCTGGTTACATTCTCGATGAGGCTGGACTATTAAATCCTGAGGAAGAAAATGCGCTAGAGCAGAAGATGCGCGGTTATGCAGATTCCACTTCCACCCAATTTGCGATAGTTCTAGTTAATTCCACGAATGGCCGCGATCCTTACGATTACGCGATCGATATTGGGAAAGTCTGGGGTGTAGGCCAAAAAGGCAAAAACAACGGCGTCGTCATTCTCGTAGCCATGCAAGATCGCAAGCTTCGCATCGTGACGGGTCGAGGCATCGAAGATGTCTTACCAGATGCCGTGTGCAAACGAATCATAAACCGGATTTTAAAACCCACCTTTAAGGCAGGGGTCTATTATCAAGGATTAGACGAAGCGACCACCGAAATGATGCGTCGCGCGAGTGGAGAATTTAAAAACGAGGATAGCGGTGAAGAGCCGCAGGGTATTCCTCCCGTTATTATCATTTTCCTAATTTTAATCATCATTTCAATTATCAAGGCTGTACGCAATGGTGGCGGAAAAGGGGGTCCCGGATCTCGCGGAGGCGGCATGTTCTTTCCTCCTATTTTCTTAGGTGGCGGGAATTACGGCAGTGGTGGCGGCTCTGGTGGCGGCGGTGGTGGATTTGATTTTGGCGGCTTTGGCGGAGGGGACTTCGGCGGAGGCGGTGCAGGAGGCGATTTTTAATTATCTTTGTCTTATGAATAATCTGATCACCCAATCCCTTCAAGAATCCCAGCAAGTTCTCGCTGACTTTTTAGCTAACCCAGCGAAGATCGAATCGATCGAAAAGGCAGCTGATGTGCTTGTCAATGCGCTAAAAAATGGGAATAAAATTTTGTCTTGTGGGAACGGTGGAAGCCATTGTGATGCGATGCATTTTGCAGAAGAATTATCAGGTCGCTACCGCGAAAATCGTCCGGCTTTAGCCGCTATGGCGATCTCAGATCCCTCGCACATTTCCTGTGTGAGTAATGACTTTGGTTATAATTATATATTTTCTCGATTTATAGAGGGCCTAGGAAATGCAGGGGATGTTTTAGTAGGAATCTCCACCTCAGGAAATTCGGCTAATATTATCGAAGCCGTAAAAGCAGCTCAGGCTAAAGGAATGGAAGTGATTCTTTTGACTGGCAAAGATGGAGGACAATTAGCCTCTTATGGATGCCATGAAATAAGAGTGGACCACTTTGGTTACGCAGATCGCATTCAAGAAATCCACATCAAAGTAATCCACATTTTGATTCAATTGATCGAATCAAAGCTATTCTAAAGAGATTTTTTAATACGTAGCTTCACCTTCATCTTCTTCACCCATCACGACATCCACCATTTTGCGGAATAAATCGCCGATGCGTGGAGCTGGTTTCGAAGTTTTCGATTCAGTATAAGCTGATTCTGTTGCCATCTCTTTCATAGGAACGCTAGCCATCTGTGCCTCGTCTGCCTCAGCTGTTTCTTGCTGATCGTAGTACACTTGAACTAAACCAATTACCGTGGCAAAAGAAGGGTCTTTAATTTCTGCGGCAATTTCAGGATTGCCTGAAGTAGCATTTGGATCCCCAATGCGGGCATCTAGGCCGGTGAATTTTTGGAACAATTCATCAATATAAGGTAATTGCGCACCGCCTCCGGTTAATACAATCCCGGCTTTCAAATTCTTTAAATCGGCGTGATTCGAAACTTCGGCGACCACAATGGCTGCTAATTCTTTCAAACGCTCTTCGATGATGATCGCTAAGTTCTTCACCGATACCGGCGTCGCCTTACGACCTGCGATTCCCGGTATCATGACTACTTCACTTACGGGAATGTCTTTCTGAATCGCTGAGCCAAAACGAACTTTTAATGTTTCCGCGTGGTCCTTAGAAATATCTAAGCCTGATTGTATATCAGCAGTAAGCAAATCGCCACCCCAGTTTAATACGGTAGCATGCTTTATGCGGTTGTTTTGGAAAATACTGATCTCCGTGGTACCACTACCTAAATCGACTAATACAACGCCTTCCTGCTTTTCTTCTTTGTTCAATACAGAACTCGCCGTAGCTAAAGAACTGAAATACACATTTCCTTTCTTTAAATGCTTCGTTTCAGCAGATTTCAAACATTGTGTCAATAAATCATTCTTGCTTGGATTAGCCGAGATGAATACGAAATCGGCTTGAATTTTTTGGCCTATTTGACCGATAGGATCTAGGGTTTCAGGTAAATTTCCTACCTTAAATCCAATAGGTAAAGTATGTAGGACGCAAGGATTTTTGTCTGCAAAAGTGCGCTTAGCTTCCTCAAAAAGGCTCATTACCTCATTGTTCGAAACAGCATCTCTTTCATTTTTTCTTATTTTCGATAAGCTAAAAGGCTGCACTTTAATATGCGATCCTGATAGATTAGAGGCAAAGAAGTGATCTGAATTTTTTCCGTCTAAAACGTGAGAAATTTGACTCATGGCTTCAGAAATCGCTGCCGTCGTTTTATTGATATTAACAATTTCTCCATTTAGCACATTATTGCTGTTAACAGAGGTTCCTGTTGCTAAAATTTCTAATCTGCCGCGGTCATTTTGCTTTCCTGCAATAGCTCTAACATGTGAGCTACCAATATCTAAACCAATAATTAAGTCGTTACGCATTATATATTTTTTGTAGAACGGATATTAAATTAAAACATTTGGTCATTATTCGCAAATAACCTGATTCTTATATTTTAGCTGCACCCAGCTATACTTGTTCCACCCTTTATTAGGGATCACTTTTTGATAGAATATGAACAATTTTTTGAACTTATTTTCGATGTTAACCGCTAGGCCAAAATCAATGCGTGTAGTTCCTATCGTCGGAATTAACACGATTCCCCCGTCTTTTGCGACGATGATTT
Organism: uncultured Cytophagaceae bacterium; assembly: GCA_903907915.1. Classification (GTDB taxonomy): domain Bacteria; phylum Bacteroidota; class Bacteroidia; order Cytophagales; family Spirosomataceae; genus Aquirufa. The sequence continues at coordinate 1,636 of CAIVPV010000007.1, read as the reverse complement.
GAGAGATTTGCGCCTTCCAAAAGGCGTTATTTGCTATGTACTGAAAAAACGGAATCAATGTCTTTCCTCTTTTATCTTGAATATCGCGTTTCCCATCAAAATAGGGACCGCCAGTCACAAGGATACGTGGAGTAAATAATGGACTTGTCCCAATGAATTTTCCATCTTCTGAAATGTATTGATCCGGAAAGGGTGATGTTCCCATCGTCGAACGGACGATGCGGGCTATCGGTTTATATTCTTTAACCGAAACCGAAATGATGCCGCTGAAATCGTGGTGCGCCTCGCATGATTTAACTAAAGGAATGCGCTTCACGCGATCTTCAATATTTCGCAAAGAAATCTGGGTGATCGGTTTGTCTAAGAAATAGTCTGTACCTTGTTCTGACACCATTAGTTGGATGTCTTTTTTGCTCAAAAGCGTCTTCTCATTATCGGAATCGACATTTATCTCCAGACCTTTACAAACGACTTCATTGAAACTTATTTCTGCAAATACGACCGCAGAAAGTACGAGGGTGAATAAAATCACCATCCCGATTACCTGCTTGATTAAAGTCGAATTTACTTTCATTTTGAAATATTATACTAAGATAAGCTCAATTTTAAATCATTCAAAAGAAGATCAATATCTCCTGCTCCCATCGTCACTAATAAAGCGGGTTTTTTCTCATCGATCACCTGGAGTAAGTCTTTTTTAGAGATAACTTGCTTCTCTTTCAGTTCAATTTTATTCAATAACCAGTCTGAAGTGACGCCTTCTATAGGCAGTTCCCGGGCGGGATAGATGTCTAATAAATAGAGTTCATCTGCGATAGCTAGACTTTTGGCAAAATCCTCCATAAAATCGCGGGTTCTCGAAAATAAATGCGGCTGGAATACCGCTGTAATTTTTACACCTGGATAAAGTGCTTTAACCGAATTCAGACAAGCGGCGATCTCCGTTGGATGATGCGCATAATCATCGATCATGACGTGTTCATCTGATTCCACCTGGTATTCAAAGCGGCGCTTAACCCCTAAGAACGAAGCTATACCAGCCTTGATTTCTTCCCCGCTAACTCCCACTTGCATGGCAAGAGCGGCTGCTGCCAGCGCATTTTCAATATTATGAAAGCCCGGAATTCGCATGGGAATATCTTTCACATCGCCACCCGGATAGCTCATGTCAAAAATCATTCGGTGATCTTCGATTCGAATGTTATTTGCCTGAAAATCCCCTTGATCAATCCCAAAAGTCGAGCCACCTAAGGCTGATTTTAAACTCAATCCCTTTTTCTGGATAAAGAATCCGTCTGACTTGATTTGGTTTACGAATAATTGGAAACTTTCTAAAACAGAATCGCCATCGCCATAAATGTCCAGGTGATCCGCATCGGTGGAAGTTACTACGGCCGCTTGTGGATGTAGGGTTAAAAAAGAGCGATCGTATTCATCCGCTTCTACCACACAAACGATGTTTTCTTTTAACTGGTTTGGTATGAAATTAGTACCGTAATTCACAGTTATACCACCTAAAAACGCCGTCACATTTTTGCCAGCATGAATTAATAAATGCGTTAAAAGGGAGGATGTCGTCGTCTTACCGTGCGTTCCAGCTACCGCTAGGGTAGGGATTTGTTGGGTGATCCAACCT
>CAIVPV010000006.1 GCA_903907915.1 uncultured Cytophagaceae bacterium | reverse complement strand
GCTTGTTATAGCTGATGTCTTTGTTATATAAAGGCATCGTGGTCTGCACCTTCACATCGTAGAAGTCGCGGGGGAAGAAATTCGTTTCCACGTTTGAAATCTGCGGGAAGGCGGTGCTTTTCGTCAGTGCGTTTAGCGTTGAATACACCGGATTTAGCAAATCGCCTACCGGGAAAGCGATGCTTCGACCTCCTTCACCACTTTGGTAGCCACCTTGGAAGGCGATGCTAGGTTGGTAGAGGCTTTGGGCCGTTTTCAAAGCAATCATCGCCTTTTCCACTTGAATGTTTTTCTGTTGCAGCGTAATGTTCTGCTGGAAGGCCGTAGCGACATATTCGTCAAGGACGGACTTTTGGCCATATAGAGGCAAAGCAAATAATAAAAACAAATATTTCATCTTAGGCTTTTTTCATTGTTTTCAATAACCAATCTAATGACTCGTGCATCGTCTTTTCGACATCTTCAGCGGGAACTAATTTATCTAGACGCTGACGAATGGCTAGGGAAACCAGGCCGTGCACCATGCTCCAAACCGCCATCGCCACCGTTTCTACTTTGGCAGGAACTAAAACACCCTTATCCATCGCATCCTGAACGATCATTTTTAAAGCTTCCAGTGCCTGATCACCGCTCGACCAGCCCGCACCCATATCTATTAAGGCAGACATCGGAGCCTCTTGAATGAACATTAAATCATAATATTCCGGGTTTTCTAGGCCAAAATTCAAGTAATTCACGCCCATCTGGTGCAACCTCTCGATGGGATCGCTGATAAGTCCGAGCGCTATATTATGCTCCAGCATTTTCTTAAATCCCGACTCGCAGCAATAAAACAGGATCTCATTTTTGTCCTTAAAATACAGGTAGAGCGTCGTAGGGCTATATTGAACGCGTTCGGCAATCTTTCGAACGGACACTTTACTGAAGCCCTCCTCCACGAATAATTTCATCGATTCCTCTAGGATCAAGGACCGAACCTCCTGTTTTTGTTTCTCTTTTCTGGCGACTATTCCCATTATTTTTTAATTACAGCGTAAATATAATTAACAGTGTTAAGTTTTCAAAATTTAGTATTTTGCATCAAATCCAAAAACTATGAAAATTGACTTTAATCAAATCCTCTAAAAGAAAAAGGCGAACCACTGGTCCGCCTTTTTGCCCCTTAATCTTTCACTATGTAATTTCAATGAGGTTTAGTTCATGGCGATAATATCGCGCTTCACTTCTGTTTTAATCGTAAATGATTTAGAAGACAACACGTTTTTGTGGATATCTAACACGACCATACGGTAGTTGCCATCCGATAATCCAGCCAAATTGAACAATTTCTTCGTTGCGATCGCTTCCTTGTGAATCTCGTTATTTTCTCCATCGTAGATAAGTACCGTTGCACCCGCCTTTGCTTGTACAGATACCATGTATTTTAATTTACCGACAGATTCGATGTTCACAGGAAGTGATAATTCTGCTCCAGTAGCGGCAGAAGCGACAGACAGGTTTGCTGCGAATAAGAAGGCAGCGACAATGTACTTTTTCATAAATGCTTGAATTAAAATCTTAGGCGGAATTATTTCCGTTTGATGTCCCAAAACTACCGCTTTCCAATCCCCCGCAAATTAACCCTATGTTAAATTTAATTTTTCTAAGAAAGTTCTTCCATAAAAAATGCAAAAACTTGAAATTGTACCATAAAAGAGTCTAAAAACGGCTAATTTTATAAGAAAAATATTAATGTTATCGAATTGTTAACTAATTCTACTTTGGTTTAACAATTTCATAACACTTTCCTAATAAATACGTAATCCCACACTTTCAGGTAAGAGGTACTTTTGTGTTGAAAAAAATCACCAGTATCCAAACTTTTATGAAATCAGTTTACAAGTTAACCAATCTTATCATTTTATTCTTTACGCTTTCAACAGCGGCTTTAGCGCAAGAAGGAACCCTTCGTGGTACCATTAAAGACGCAAAAACAAAAGAAGACATTATCGGAGCAACCATCTTAGTGCAAGGCATTAATAAAGGCGCTGCAACAGACATTAACGGGTTTTTCTCGTTCGCTAAGCTTCCTGTAGGCTCTTACTCATTAAAGATCTCGTATGTAGGTTACGATTCCAAAATTTACGAAGGAGTTAAAGTAGAAGCAGGTCAGGTAACTGATTTGAACTTAAACATCTCAGAAGCCAGCTCTACCTTAGCGGAAGTGAAAGTAGTCGCTCAGCGTTTAACTAACACGGAAGTTTCCGTTATCTCAGAAATCAAAGCATCTCAATTAGTCGTAAGTGGTATCTCGGCCGCACAAATCACGAAGACCTTAGACCGTACAGCGGCAGAGGTGGTGAAGCGTGTTCCTGGTGTTACCATCTTCGGTGAGCGTTTCATTAACATTCGTGGTCTAAACGAACGCTATAACACGGTTCAATTGAACAATGCTTTTGCTCCATCAATGGAAACAGACGTTCGTTCGTTCTCATTCGATATTATTCCAGCAGGCCAAATCGACCGCATCTTAGTATTCAAATCACCTTCTGCTGAAATTCCAGGTGAATTCGCAGGTGGTGTAGTAAAAATCTTTACGAAGTCGATTCCAGAAAATAACTACTTAACCTTAGATATTTCTAGCTCATACAGAGAAGGAACAACAGGCGCAGATTTCTACGCGACTAAGAATTCGAACATGGCTTGGACAGGTTTTGATCAAGGCTATTTTGATTTGCCTAAGTTCTTTCCTGCATCGAGAACCGACTTAATTAATCTGCCAGCTTCTGCTCGCGATGTAGCAGGTGCTTCATTGAAGAACATTTGGGTAGCTGATAAATCTTCAGCTTTACCGGACATGCGTGCGTCTTTATCAGGTGGTTTTAAGTTTAACGTAGGAGAGACGAAAATCGGAAACATCACTGCCATTAATTATTCTAATTCGCGTACCACTTTTGATATGGTACGTAATGATTATGGATATGGCGCTTCCACACCAGCTAAGACTTTTGAATTTAATGACAACCAATACAGTAATGGATTAAGAGTGGGTATTGCACACAATTGGTCCGCGCGCTTTGCTAATGGTACAGTGATTGAGTTTAAGAACTTATATAATCAATTGTCTAATTCACAATATGTTAAGCGTTTTGGTTTTGATAATGGTTCTATCTGGGATATTCGCTCGTTTGATCAAGTATTCCGCGGTATTTATACGGGTCAATTAACGGGTCGCCATGAATTCCAAAATGGTACGTTGAAATTAGACTGGATGGCAGGATTTAATTCTGCCTTCCGTAATCAGCCAGATTACAAGCGTTTCCGCTATAATGTTGCTGGAAATAACTCCAGTTTGTTGATTCCTAACGGCGCAGCTCAAACTTCTTTGTTAGGTAGAACCTTCATTAATTTGAATGAAAATGCGCAAACAGCGGCACTAAATAT
>CAIVPV010000005.1 GCA_903907915.1 uncultured Cytophagaceae bacterium | reverse complement strand
TAGTTTTAATAAAAATAGAATAACCATGTACAAACACGTATCGTATCTCTGGGATGACGCTAAAGTAGCGGCGCTTGCCGGAAATGAAGTCGACCTATTCATCTACCGTTCCAATATTTTAGGAGCGGATTTACGCATTACCAATTATGGTGGGGGAAATACCTCGGTAAAAATTCAAGACAAGGATCCTTTAACGGGATCTGAGACAGAAGTAATGTGGATCAAAGGCTCGGGCGGTGATATCGGAACCTTGAAAAAATCGGGTTGCGCGGCGTTGTATATGGATCGTCTGCTTTCATTGACTTCTGTGTACCGTGGTTTGGAACACGAAGATGAGATGGTAGAACTGTTTAATCATTGCATTTTTGATTTATCGTCCAAAGCCCCATCCATCGATACGCCTTTGCATGGTTTTTTACCTTTCAAACACATCGACCACTTACATCCGGACGCGGCGATTGCGATTGCGGCTTCGAAAGATGGTGAGCAAATCACGAAAGATTTATTTGGTGGATTAATCGGTTGGGTAGGTTGGCAGCGTCCTGGCTTCGATCTAGGCTTGCAATTAAAAACTTGTTTAGAGGAGGCAGCTTCACGGGGTGTCCAATTGCGTGGCATCATGTTAGGTTCTCATGGATTATTTACTTGGGGCGATACGTCCTTCGAATGTTATCTGAATACATTAGAAGTCATCGAGAAATGTGCGGAATACATTGAATCGAAGACGAGTACTGTTTTTGGCGGTGCGCGACTGTCGTCTTTCCCTGCGGAGGAACGTTCGGCGAAGGCAGCTGCTTTAGCTCCGGTTCTTCGTGGATTTTGTTCCTCTCATGTGCAAATGGTGGGTCATTTCTCCGACGATGAGCGCGTGATGCAATTCATCAATTCGAACGATTTAGACCGTTTATCACCCTTGGGAACTTCTTGCCCGGATCACTTCCTAAGGACGAAAATTTCGCCATTGGTATTGGGGTCAGATGTTTCCGTGGAGGCTTTGACGCCTTTGTTTGAAGATTACCGCATCATGTACGGATCGTATTATGATTCTTGCAAGCACGCGAATTCGCCAGCGATGCGGGATCCGAATCCCGTGGTGATTTTATACCCAGGTGTGGGGATGTTTACGTTTGCTAAAGACAAGCAAACAGCTCGCGTGGCCTCAGAATTTTATACCAATGCCATCAATGTTATGCGTGGCGCGGAGGCTATTTCTTCTTATACTTCCTTGCCACGTCAGGAGGCTTTTAATATCGAGTATTGGTTGCTAGAAGAAGCGAAATTACAACGTATGCCAAAGCCAAAAGCTTTATCTGGTCGTGTTGCTTTTGTCACAGGTTCCGGAGGAGGTATAGGGAAAGCCATCGCTAAAAAAATGGCACAAGAAGGTGCTTGTGTGATTTTGAATGATGTGAATGCAGAAAGATTGGCGGAGGCTAAAGCCGAGTTTATAGGTTTATTCGGTAAGGATATTGTGTCCACTGTAATCGCAGATGTGACTAACCAAGAATCGATTGAGGCGGCGATGAAGCAAGCATCATTGGATTTTGGCGGACTCGATATCATTGTAAATAATGCGGGTATCTCGATTTCCAAAGGAATCTTAGAGCACACGCAAGCCGATTGGGACAAATTATATGCTATTTTAGTCAAGGGTCAATACTTGGTTTCGCAGGCGGCGATTGCTGTGATGCGTAAGCAAGGTTTGGGTGGAGATATCGTGAATATCGTGTCTAAAAATGCCTTTGTGGCGGGACCTAATAATGTGGGTTACGGAAGTGCAAAAGCCGCTCAGGCGCACATGACCCGGTTATTAGCAGCTGAATTAGGGCCAGATCACATCCGTGTGAATACGGTAAATCCAGATGCGGTGATTACAGATTCTAATATTTGGGCTGGTGGATGGGCAGAAGGTCGTGCCAAAGCCTATGGCATTACCGTCGCTGAATTACCAGCCTATTACGCGAAAAGAACGCTACTAAATGAGTCTATATTACCGGATGATATCGCCAATGCATGTTTTGCATTCGTGGGAGGCTTATTGAATAAGTCCACAGGCAATGCCTTGAACGTAGATGGCGGTGTAGCCGCAGGATTTTTAAGATAGAAGGATGAATATTTCGAATCATAATAATGCTTTATTAGCGGGGCACAACCGCCGCCTAGATTTCTTGAAATACGAGGTGAATTTGCCCGCAGGGATATTACAGAAATTAAAAGATTTCCAAATAGCCATTCCATCCTGGGCCCTAGGTACAGGAGGAACACGTTTCGGTCGGTTCTCCGGCGGAGGCGAACCGCGTAATTTGGAAGAAAAAATAGCGGATGTCGGTTTATTGCATGCCTTGAATCAGTCATCAGGGGCTATTTCGTTACATATTCCTTGGGATATCCCCACGGACCCTGCCGCGATTCGTACCCTAGCGGCTCAACATGGTTTGGCTTTCGATGCGGTGAATTCGAATACCTTTCAAGACCAGGCGGATCAAGCACATTCGTATAAGTTCGGATCCTTGCAACACGTTTCTGCGACAACTCGGAAACAAGCGATTAATCATAATATCGAGGTAATAAAGCAGGGAGTCTCTCTTGGATCTAAGGCATTAACTGTTTGGCTTTCCGACGGATCTTGTTTTCCGGGACAATTGAATTTCCGTAAGGCCTATGAGCGTACGGTGGATAGTTTGCGGGAGATTTATGCAGCTTTGCCGGCCGACTGGTCTTTGTATTTGGAATACAAAGCCTACGAGCCGAATTTCTATTCGACGACTGTGGGTGACTGGGGTGCGTCCTACTCGATGGTGAATAAATTAGGGCCACAGGCGAAGACATTGGTTGATTTAGGACATCATTTGCCAAATGCCAACATCGAGCAAATCGTTTCGATTTTATTGATGGAGGGTAAATTAGGCGGATTCCACTTCAACGATTCGAAATATGGCGACGATGATTTAACTGCAGGTTCCATCAAACCCTACCAATTGTTCTTGATTTTCAACGAATTAGTCGATGGAATGGATGCGAAGGGTATGAATCATGCTAAAGATGTAGGTTGGATGATCGACGCCTCACATAACGTAAAAGATCCGTTAGAAGATTTAATGCAATCGGTGGAGGCAATACAAATCGCGTATGCACAGGCCTTATTAGTGGATCGGAAAGCTTTGGATGCAGCACGTGAAGCGAATGATGTAGTGCGTTGCCAAGAGATTTTGCAAGCGGTTTTCCGTACGGATGTGCGTGCCTTAGTAGCTCAAGCGCGTCTAGAATTAGGAGGCGCTTTGGATCCGATTGCTTTGTTCCGTGAGGAGAAAATGCGCGATCAATTAATTAAATCACGTGGAGCTAAAACGGTAGCGACTGGATTATAATCTATGAGTATTAAAACACCTGTCATCGCTGTATTTGACATAGGGAAGACCAATAAAAAGGTTTTTCTCTGGTCGACTGCGTTTGAGGTGGTGTTCGAAAAGCAACAATATTTCACCGAGATCGTAGATGAGGATGGTTTTGCCTGCGAGGATCTTGCTGCTTTGCAGCAATGGATTGTGTCCACTTTTACGGAGCTCTGCCAAATGCCCGAATTCGAACTAATCGGCTTAAATTTCTCGGCTTATGGTGCCTCTTTTGTCTATGTCGATCGCATGGGAGAGCCTGTGGCTCCTTTATATAATTACTTAAAGCCTGTTTTAACGCCTTTTCCTTATGCAGATTATGGGGGAGAAGGGGAATTTGCTCGCAAGACCGCATCACCTATTTTGGGTAATCTAAATTCGGGATTGCAAGTTTATGCTGCTTCATTCCAGGCTTTCTGGCCGGAGGTTTTTAAAGCTTTGCATTTTCCTAATTACCTAGCGTCCTTATTTACGGGGAAACTTTTTTCTGAAATAACATCCATTGGATGCCATACGGCACTTTGGGATTTCGACGAAGGTCAATACCATCCCTGGGTTTCAGTTATTGAAGATAAACTAGCACCTATTTCTGCACAGACCAGCTTAGAAATAGATGGAATACATTATGGCTTAGGGCTGCATGATTCTTCGGCGGCTTTGGTGCCTTATTTGCGCAGTATGTCAGCCGACTTTGTGCTTTTGTCAACCGGTACTTGGTGCATTGCGATGCATCCGTTCAACGAATCTCCATTAACAGCCTACGAATTAGCGAACGATGTCTTGTGTTATCTGCAGCCAAACGGCAAAGCAGTGAAGTCCTCTCGATTATTCGGTGGACACTTTCATGATGAGCAAGTGGCGCGAATGGAGGGTCATTTTGGAGGTTCTTTCCAGGATTTGCAGTTTTCGGAGCGCATTTTTTCTTTATCCAGTTCTTTCTCAACCGTCTTTGAATCTGGTTTCGCAGCACGCGATCTGAATGATTTTTCTGATTTAGCTTCGGCCTATGATCAATTCATGGTAGATTTAGTAGGTCAACAAATCTTTAGCTTAAACCTACTTTTTAAAGACGCCCCTGTCAAACAATTGCTTGTAGATGGCGGTTTTAGTAAAAATGAATGGTATATGCGCTTATTAGCGCATGCTTTTCCGGCGATGGAGATTTATGCAGCTGAGGTGGCGCAAGCCAGTGCTTTAGGAGCTGCCTTACTGGTTTATCAGGGAGATGTGCCAAACAATTTAATTCAATTGAAAAGATATTAACATGCGCGTAGCCTTGTTTGTCCCTTGCTATATTGATCAATTCTATCCACAGGTAGCTGTGGCGAGTTTGGAATTATTAGAGAAACTTGGGTGCGAAGTGGTGGTTCCTACAGATCAAACCTGTTGCGGTCAACCAATGGCTAATTCAGGATTTGCGTCTTCTACAGAGGGTTGTGACGCTAATTTTAGTCAAAATTTCGAAGGATTTGATTATATCGTGGGGCCATCAGGATCTTGCGTTTTGCATGTAAAGGAGCATCATCCCTCGGAGAAAATAAGGAATTCAGTCTATGAAATTTGTGAGTTTTTGACGGATGTATTGAAAGTGTCTTCGCTGAATGCCCATTTCCCTCATCGCGTGGGATTGCACCAAAGTTGCCACGGTCAGCGCGGTCTACAGTTAAGTTCGATGTCAGAGCGCAACGAAAAACACTTTTCTAAAATCGAGGATTTACTTGCTTTAGTGGGCGGGATTGAGGTGGTTTTGCCTGTACGTGTGGATGAGTGCTGTGGTTTTGGCGGCACCTTTTGCGTGACAGAAGAAGCTGTTTCGGTGAAGATGGGACAAGACAGAATCAAGGAACATAACGCAAATGCGGTCTCTTATATAGTGGGAGTGGATACCTCCTGTTTGATGCACATGGAAGGAATTTTGAGACGTCAAGGATCGAAAGTGCAAGTGAAACATATTGTCGAAATTTTGAATCATGCTTAGTCACGCGGAAGCTTCGGAGAATTTTATTGCGGATGCAGACCGGACCGACTGGCATGATGAAACGCTGTGGTTTGTACGGGAGAAACGAGATAAAGTTTCGAAGGTTTTGTCAGAATGGGAAGCCCTAAGGGAACATGCCTCGCAGATTAAAGATCATACTTTAGCGAATTTAGGAGAGTATTTACAGGCTTTTGAGGCCAAAGCTCAAGCAAACGGAATCACCGTTCACTGGGCCGCTGATGCAGCAGAGCATAATGCAATTGTACACGACATTATCGCCGCGCAAGGCTCGAAAATTCTTGTAAAAAGCAAATCGATGTTAACTGAAGAATGCCATCTAAATGATTATTTGGCATCGAAAGGAATAGAAGTCGTAGATACCGATTTAGGAGAACGCATTGTACAATTTCGAAATGAAGCACCCAGCCATATTGTATTACCTGCGATTCACCTAAAGAAGGAGGATGTGGGGGAGACTTTTCATCAATTTTTGGGAACACCTAAAGGAAATAAAGATCCACAGTTTTTAACGGAAGCCGCACGCCAACATTTAAGAGGTCATTTTCTGGCTTCCGAAGTAGCTATAACGGGAGTTAATTTTGCCGTCGCAGAAACGGGGGAGTTTGTGGTCTGTACGAATGAGGGTAATGCGGATATGGGGGCACATTTAGCCAAAGTCCACATTGCCTGCATGGGAATCGAAAAAATTATCCCGAAAAGGGCAGATTTAGCTTCCTTTTTACGTTTGCTGGCGCGCAGTGCGACGGGTCAATTAATCACGACCTATACCTCTCATTTTCACCAACCGCGCGAAGGACAAGAAATACACATCGTATTATTAGACAATGGTCGCACTAGACAACTAGCGGATCCTAAATACAAGAATTCCTTAAAATGCATTCGCTGCGCGGCGTGTTTTAATACCTGTCCGGTTTACAGAAGGAGTGGGGGCCATAGCTACCACCAACCCGTTGCCGGACCCATTGGATCTATTTTAGCCCCCAATATCGATAAGAAAGCGAACGTAGATTTGCCTTTTGCAAGTACGCTTTGCGGGTCCTGTACAAATGTTTGTCCAGTCAAGATTAATATTCATGAGCAATTATGGTTTTGGCGCCAAGATTTGATGGAGGCAGGATTAGCCCCTGTGGGAAAAACGATTGGGATGAAATTGATGGCATTTGTATTATCAAATCCGGTGATTTATCGAATAGGCGGATCGCTCCTGCGTAGATTTGCGGGTATATTAAATACGCGTTTGAATCCGTGGTATAAGCAAAGGGAAATGCCCGTGGCACCCCAAGAGAGTTTTCAAGAATGGTACAATAAACGATGACTACAAGGGAACAAATTTTAGGAAAAATCGAACCTCTCGCTGAGTCGAAACATCCTGGTGCTTTTCAAGGCGCTTCTGAAGAGTTTGATTTTCGAGCTTCT
>CAIVPV010000004.1 GCA_903907915.1 uncultured Cytophagaceae bacterium | reverse complement strand
CTGAAGTAGAAGATTATCGTTTAACTAACCGCGGTGGTAAAGGGGTTAAAGCCTTGAATATCACGGAGAAAACAGGTAATTTAGTGGCTATCAAGGAAGTGAATGATAATAATGACTTGATGATTATAACCAAAGCGGGTATCTTAATCCGCTCTAGCGTTGCAGAATTGCGCGTGATGGGACGTAATACGCAGGGAGTTAAATTAATTCGTTTGAAAAATGAATCAGATGAGATTTCATCCGTAACCAAGATTGAAAAAGAGCCTGAACCAGAAGAGGTAGAGGTTTTAGAGGGTGAGGATGTAGTTATTGTAGAAGGCGTAGAGTCATCTAACACAGAAATGGAAGCTCCAGAAGGAGGGGAGGGGAATGCATCTGAAACATCAGAAGAAGTAACTGAAGAATAATTTTAATGGCCCGTATGTAAGTACGGGCTTTTTTTTAATTTAATAAAACAATGAAAAAACTACTTTTATCCCTATTTACGGTGGCTTTGGCGATGAATGCTTCATTTGGCCAAGCAGAAAAAGCTTTAGTTGATGCACAAAAGAAGAACATCAGCGAAGCAATTAAGAAATCTGACGAAGATGTAAAGAAAGCACCTACCAAAGCTAGATTATGGTTAACTCGCTCTCAAGCTTATTTGGACTTAGCTTCATTTCCTGACTCCACATTTGCCTTATCTAATCCAGAGGCTGCATTTCAAGCATTAGAATTTGCAAATGAGGCTACAAAATTAGATACAAAAGACGGTAAAAAAGGAACGGTAGCTAAAGAGGCTGACCAAATGATGATAGATAAGAAGTTTTCAAATGCTTTCTTAAATATGGGCGTTGTGAAGTACCAAGGTAAAGATTACCGAGGTTCACTTCGTTATATGGCTAAAGCATCTGAAGTAGCTCCTAATGACACTATTTCAGCCATGTATACGGGTGTAACAGCTCAATTATGTCATGAAGATAAAATTGCTACTGCGGCATATGAGAAGTACATGACAATAGGAGGGAAGGATTTAGCCATTCTTTATGGTTTGTCTCAAATCTATAAAAATAACAAGGATGAAGATAAATCATTGGCTATTATTGAAAAAGCCATTAGTCTTTATCCTACGAACAAAGATCTGAAAGGGGAGAAGTTCAATATGTTGATCGCCTTTAATCGGGTTGATCAAGCAATCACCCAATTAACTAAAACCACAGCTGACGATCCTAAGGATGGAATTTCTTGGTTAAACTTAGGTCTATTATACGAAAATAAGGTTTCTGGTTTTACTGATGAGATAAGAAAGATTCAAGATAAATCTTTTAAAGTTCAAGAGGCAGATCGTCGTTTAGCGGCTCAAAATGATCAAATATCCGCTTTTCAAGATGAGGTGAAGCGCACGAAAGCGAAATTGAAAACAGCGACAACTCCTAAAGCAAAAGCTTCAGTAAACAATCAAATCGCAAGCCTTGAAACTAAGGTAAAAGAGTTAACGGATGTATTGAAAGGAATTCAAGAGGAGAAAGCGGCTGCTGCAACTGCAGCAGGGGATGCGGCAGCAAACAAGGCTAGAATCGATGAATTATCGGCTAAGGTGAAGGAAATTCGTGCCACTTTGCCTAATTACTACACAAAATCGTTAGAAATTGATCCAACCAATTATGATGCTTTATATCAAATGGGAGCCTATTACTACAACGATGCGGTTGAAATCAAGCGCCAGGTAAATGGCATGGATATGAATGAATACAAGAAAGTAGGTAAAGATTTTGAAGCTAAACTAGCGGTTAAATACAACGAGGCTTTACCTTATTTCGAAAAAGGCTACCAATTAAAGAAAGATGAAGACTTGAAAGAAATCTTAAAGCAGGTCTATCGAGAATTGAAAAACGAAGCGAAATTAGCGGAGCTAGAGAAATAAGTCGCTAGTCAGGAATAGATATAAGAAAGGGCTGCTTAGAATAGGTGGCCCTTTTCTTATGCTTTACTTGTTATTTAACATAATATAAATTATATAACAATAAAGTCACTAGCAGTTAGTCGCTAGTCTAGAGTAAAAATAGTGTGATTGGTGATTATAGTCTATCGACTATCGACTAGCGACTAGTGACTAGCGACTAGCGACTACGAAGCTCACCGTAAACTCCGTAAACTCATCCGGTACAGAAACTACCGAGATCTGGCCATTGTGCAATTGAATGATACGTTCAACTAAGGATAGTCCGATACCGTATCCCTTAGAGGATGCCGTATTTTCGCCTCTAAAGAATGGTTGGAAAATATACGGTAAATCGTTCGCTGGAATGCCTTTTCCTTCGTTTTTAACGAAAATTTGAATGGTTTTGCCGGAATTCTTGAAGCTCACTTGGGCTGATTTAGTTGGGCTGAATTTGCAAGCATTTTCCATTAAATTCTTTAATGCTGTTAAGATGAGTTTGTCATCTCCCTTTACTAGAAGCATTTCTTCATCTTCTGGCATGTGTTGCGTATCGATGCTGACCTTGTAGGCTGAATTTAACTTTTGGGTTAAACTTCTAGCTTCCCAAAGGATTTCATCAATTCTCCATTCATTAAACCCAGCCTGAGTATCTGTCAGGCTTAATTTGTTTAATTCTAATAAGGATTCAGTGATAGCCGCTAATTCTTGTGTGTCTTCTAACACCGAACTGATCGTTTTTCTATAATCACTTGACTCTCTTTCTTTTAAAAGACTCACCTCTAGTTGAGACGAAATTTTAGTCAATGGATTTTTTAATTCGTGGGAAACGTTTGCAATAAATGTTTTTTGCAATTTAAAGGCGTTTTCAATGCGTTCTAGCAGTCGATTGACCGTGGACACCATCTTTCCTATTTCATCCTCAAAATCAGGCGATTTAAGGCGTTCTTCGAGACGTTTGGGTGATAGTTTATCAACTTGTTGGATTACTTCTGAAATTGGATTCACTGCTTGACCGGCAAAAAACCAGCCTGAAAGCACCACAATGAGGATAAATAAGAGAAATAAGGCAATTAGGATGTTCTTTAGATCTTTGGCATTCTCAGCCGAATATTGATCTACAGCACCGGCAAAAACGACCAAGCGACCTTGCGGCGTGGCAAAAACGGTTCCTAAGACCTCAATATCCTCTCTTTGGAAGTGTATTTCTTGTTTTTGGCGGACCTGTTTGATTAAATCCACATCGATATGCAAATTAATGCTGTCATGCGATGCATAAATACGCTCGTTACACAAATCGTATACTAAAATACTCTCTCGGTACAGTAAATCGCGGTTTGTTTGCCCGATGATTCCCATTAGTTTGGAATCCACTTG
>CAIVPV010000003.1 GCA_903907915.1 uncultured Cytophagaceae bacterium | reverse complement strand
TGGTCTGAAAATCTGATTGATTCCATCAAGCCGAAAATAATTATAAGTATTGAGAGAAATACACTCTGCAATAATCTTGTCTTCGAAATCTCGAAAAACCGAAGTATCGAACATGTTACCTTTATTTTATCAAGGTTTGGCAATAGATGGATTCCTCACTCCGAATTCGGACTTGGTTTTTCACATCCCTTATCCGAAGACACATCGCTTTCAAAAAGAGTTTTTCCTTCTTCATTCTACAAGAGTTTAGAAACTTCGAATGTTGGGGAAAATTTTGTAAAGCCATCAATATATAAAGCGTCTGCAAAAAATCTACAAAACATAATGTCCCTTGGATTTGGTAAGCGTATTTCTTATGTTTTTGGGAAGGACTTAGGTAATGGTGTATCAAACTTACCCCGACTCTTAATGCAAATCTATTCACGATTAAGGAATCCGAGAAAATCTTACGCATTCCCCATCAAGAGACTCGAGCAAAACCTGGTGAAATTAACTCTTTGGGAGTTAAAACAGATTGTATTTTATTCAATTAGGCTTTTAGGGTTTAAGTTGTGGGGAATGGTGGACCCTCTAGATGACAAATTCTTTTTTTGGGGACTTCATTCAAGACCTGAAGATAGCACTTCAGTACTCGGTTTCGGGTTGGACGAAGTTGACTTAATCTCTTCTGCAGCGGCCGAGTTACCTAAGGATGTCAAGATTTTAGTCAAAGAACATCCCATCATGTTCGGTACGAGATCAGTTGATTTCTATCGGCGATTAAGAGCCACCCCCGGGGTGCTTCTTGTGGATGCATTTACCGATACTCAATCCTTCATAGAAAGTTCCTTTTGTCTAGGGGTTGTAGGAGTTTCAGGAACAATGTTGCTTGAGAGCGAGATCCAAGGTAAACCAGCCTTCGCTTTTGGCTCACCCGAATTTGCACCATTCTTGAGTTCTTTTCAGCTTTCTTTCAGGGAATATCTCGAGGAAATACTTTTACGTACCAATCAATCAAAGCATCAAAAACTCCAAGCCTACTCGGATTTTGTAGAGAAATACTCGGTAGATATAGATGTGCCCTATTTGCACGACTTAGATGACCCAAAAGTTAGAGTAATGTTGAATCGTTGGAGTGAAATAATTCTAGGAGGGGGTCAAGTTGCATACTAGTTTATTTGACTTCATCAACGATTCTGCATCAATCCCTCTGGTGATAGCCGAGCTAGGAATAAACCACCAGGGTGCTGAAGACATTGCCCTTAAGCTCATTGAAGGGGCTTCTGCAGCAGGTGTACAGGCGGTGAAGTTTCAATACCGTAATTTAGACAAAAGTTATAATATTGATGCAAACGAGATAGGTGACGAATCACTTAAATCCGAAATCAAACGCAATTATCTTCATCCAGATCAAATTCTTAATTTGACCAGAACCGCAAAGAAAATGGGACTTTGGGTAGGTATCAGTTTTTTTATTCTTGATGACTGCCACGATTTTGAAGGCGAATTGGATGTATTCGATTTCTTCAAAATACCCTCCGTAGAATTGTTGAACTATGAGTTAATTGAATTCTTAGCCAAGTCAGATAAGCCTTTATTGATTTCAACGGGGGCGCACTGGGAAGTTGAAATTGAAGAGGCGCTCTCGCGAATCTCAACCGACAACTGGTTCCCACTGCACTGTGTTAGCAATTATCCAGTCGCGCCTCATAATTCGAATCTTTCATACATCGGGCACCTCAAGGAAAGGTGGGGCCGGCCGGTGGGGTTTTCTTCACACGAAAGTGACTGGGAGTATCTACTCTTGGCATTACGATATGCTCCAAGAATTATCGAACGGCACCTTACTATCGACAGGGGAATGCCCGGACTGGATCAAACCACCAGTTCCACTGTAGAAGAGTTTGGGAAACTTGTCCGAATCCTAAAAGGCGCAAAAAATATGCCTTTGGGATCGTTCGTAGGCCGCGTCCCCAATCAAGGTGAATTACTCAATCGGCAAAACTTAGGGCGAAGTCTATATTTTTCTCAGAAGCAAGGTAAAGGAGAATTACTTGATGAAGAAGCAACGGTTTACCGGTCACCTCAAATTGGTATTACTCCAACAGAACTTCACAAGATGCAGTCCCGCACCCTGAAGCAGGATGTTCAGGCTGGTGCACCTTTACTCAAGTCCCATTTTGATGATGGGATTAAGCTAACCGATGATGAAGTTGAGTTTGCAAATAGAACTCAGATTGCACTACCAGCCAGATTGCACGACTTTAAGAAAGTTCAGCGTGAAATACCTCTTAAATCCCTGGAATTGCATTTATCTTA
>CAIVPV010000002.1 GCA_903907915.1 uncultured Cytophagaceae bacterium | reverse complement strand
GTTTCTCAATTTTCGCAAATTTTCAGGATTTTCAGCTATTTTGCGCAATCTTCGTCAATTTTTGCATGCGAAAATTTTGAAACCCCTGAAAAATTATATTTCTTGTACAAAATTGGATAAAACTTCCGCCGAACCCTCTGTTGTAAATGCACGCTCTATTAAAGTCAAGGAAGCGTCTGCATCTAGATAAACGATTAAACGACTTTGAACCGCTGAAGCCTTAGCCGCAGACAATATAAAATCGTGTGTAATCGCCTGATCAACCGAAACACCTGCTTTTACCCACAAAACCTGTGTATTTACCACGAGCGCTGTGTTTAAATCGAATAAGGAGTTCTGATCTAAAATAGGTAAACGCTGTTCCCATTTAGCTGCAATCGTTGGATTAGCCGCCATGAAAGTATCGAATGAAATAAATTCTACTCCAGCTGGCAAAGCACCCTTGAAACTAGTGTTCCCGTTTTGGGTTTGTAAGCTGGCTAAGGAAATTTCATTTAAAGCAGCAGGAGTCCAATCTAGGTCTTTATCATTCCATGATTTCAAGGACGCATACTTCCATTCCTCCCATTTGTTGGTAGGAAAACCTTTGGCCTTAAAACGCTCCAAAGCCTCATTCTGAGCTGATGAAGTTAATTCTGTATACAACATCTTATTCTCCTAAAGCTGAAATGATCCAATCGTACCCACGCTCTTCTAATTCAAGCGCTAATTCTTTCCCTCCTGATTTCACGATCTTACCTTTGTACAATACGTGAACAAAATCTGGAATAATGTAGTCCAAAAGACGTTGGTAGTGAGTCACCACAATCGTCGCATTGTCAGGGGATTTCAATTTATTCACTCCTTCTGCCACGATACGCAAGGCATCAATGTCTAATCCAGAGTCTGTTTCGTCCAAGATGGCTAACTTCGGCTCTAACACCGCCATTTGGAAGATTTCATTTCTTTTTTTCTCACCACCTGAAAAGCCTTCGTTTAATGCACGAGACAATAAACTTTGGTCTATATTCACATAGCTCATCTTCTCTTTAAACATTTTCAAAAACTGAACAGCGTCTAAAGGTTCTTCACCACGGTATTTACGAATTTCGTTGACAGCTGACTTCATAAAATTAGTAGTCGAAACACCTGGAATCTCTATCGGATACTGAAAAGCTAAGAATAAACCCTCTGCAGCACGTTCCTCAGGAGCTAATTCCAATAAATCCTTACCTTGAAATTCTACGGTTCCACTCGTTACCTCATAATCAGCACGACCGGCTAAAACGGATGCTAAGGTAGACTTTCCGGAACCGTTCGGCCCCATAATCGCATGAACCTCACCGGCTTTAACTTCTAAATTAATCCCTTTCAAGATTTCCTTCTCTCCTATACTTGCGTGTAAATTCTTAATTGAAAGCATCATATTGTATTTGAATCTGCATTTAAAACACAAAATTAAGACCAATGGTTTTGAAAAACTAGCCTTTATTTAGATTCACTCTAAATAAATGAATTTTTTATCGAAAAAATTCTTAATTTTGTAGTAGAATTATTTCAAAAACATCGATCATGATCACGATAACAGATTTAGCAGCCAATAGAATTAAAGAATTGCGTTCTAAGGAAGGTTTAACGGAGGAATTCAATATCCGCGTGGCAGTAGAAGGTGGCGGATGCTCAGGCTTAATGTATAACTTAGACTTTGCCGCAGAAGCTCAGCCGAATGATATGATTATCGAAGACAAAGGGGTAAAAGTAATGGTTGATAAAAAATCCATCTTATACTTAGCGGGCACCGAATTAGACTTTTCCGATGGCTTGAATGGCAAAGGATTCCAATTCAAAAACCCCAATGCAAGTCGTACTTGTGGTTGTGGAGAAAGCTTCTCCATCTAAGACTTATTTATCTTATAAATAACTGTTTCCCGTCTAAAATATAAGGCTTCATTAGTGAGTAGACCTCATAAATAGGTAAACCCATGACCGTATAGAAAGAGCCTTCGATCGATTCGATTCCTACCATTCCTAGAAAATCTTGTACGCCATAAGAACCGGCTTTGTCCATGCAAGCACCCTCCCGAACATAAAAATCAATTTCCCAGTC
>CAIVPV010000001.1 GCA_903907915.1 uncultured Cytophagaceae bacterium | reverse complement strand
TTGCTAAAAGCTAAGGTAAAAGCCTTTTTTGTTTGAGCGATGGGTAGGATACTTCCTTGGCAAATAGGATCGGGCAATTGTGGATCAAAATAAGTTTCCTTCCAAGTTGCACTGCCATCGTCGCTGAGGCCGATGATTCGTTGGCGTATATCGCCTCGTTGGTTTCTAATATTCATAAGAAGTTTACCCCCAGAAATTTCAGTAGCTGAAGATTCGTTACTTCCTGGAATGGAAATGGAGGCCCCTAAATGAAAGTTATCCCCATGATCATCTGTGTAAAAAGTATGGGCACGGTAATCGGAACCTCTTTCCCCGCGAGGACCTTCAGAATGGTTCGCTGCGATCAGCATTCGGCCTGTATGAGGACCTTGGGTAAATTGCATTCCGTGGCCGGGGCCGTTGGCATAATGCCGCCAATCCTCCTTAAACGTATAGGTAGCATTCAACTTAGGCTGATTCGGTCGGTGTACTTGGCTCGTAATATTCACCGCCTTAGACCATGTCAAACCACCGTCGATGGATGTCGTATACCAAACCTCGCGCAAACCCTTCCCTTCTCGAATCTCGTTTTCGTGGTTATTGCCCGTATTATAAAAAAGAAAAATACGGCCTTTAGGAAATCGTGGGTCAGTAGTATCTAAAATAGGTGTTGGATTCCCGGCTTGTAAATCTTGATAATCAACTAATGTAGAAAGCGCTGACCAAGTGCGGCCTTGGTCGCGGGAAATTTTCAGGACAATATTGATGTCACCAAAATCCCCTGAACCATTTACACGTCCTTCGGCAAAAGCAAGCAAATGTCCTTGTTTGTTTTTGATGATGGCAGGAATTCGATAGGTTTTATGTCCTTCTTGGCCCGAAGTATATATGACTGAAAAGGGAGATTGGGCTAAAGTAGATATAGCACAAATAAAAAACACAAGACTTAAAATATTTTTTCTCATGGATTAATATTAAAAAAACGTAGCGACAAGATAAAAAAAATCCCCTTTACATTTTCATGAAAGGGGATTTCAAACTGATTAAAGCTTTAAATTAAAACCCAGGATTTTGAGGAGTTAATTTAGGATTGTTCAACATCTCTGCTTTAGGCAAAGGAAGTAACAAATGCTTCTCTTGTAATTTTTGGTTAGAGCTAAGGTTTGTATGACCCACAAATTCTTCGAAAGTTTTTGTTGTCTCATTAAACGCTTTTCTCAAACGAACCATATCAAACCAAGTGATTTGCTCGTAACATAATTCATGCCAGCGTTCTTTCCAAACCGCATTTCGGAAACTAGCTTGTGAGTAAGCTCCCAAATCTGGAGTAGTTAATTTAGCACGATCACGAATTGCTTTAAATGCAGCATAAGAATCCGCAGTAGGTCCACCCACTTCGTTTTGAGCTTCTGCATACGTTAATAAAACTTGCGCATAACGAATTTGAGGTACGTTCAAGTTATCATTACGTGTTCCAGCTACTCCATTATACCCATTCGCTGTCGTATTAAAGTGTTTAAATACGTAAGGTGCATTTAATTCAAAAGGAGCTCCGTTACCATTCGTATAATAGCTGGTATAGAAATATCCGTCTTGATTTTTCGCACGTAAGTCACCATCTTCATAAGATTTATAGAATGATGGTGTAGGCACAGAAGAACCTGTTCCTCCTGGACCCGAATACGTTACAGGCTTAAAGTTAGGGAAGAAATTACCCATTGGATTACCCGCAACTGAAGTATTGTATTGAATCATAAACAAATGCTCCAATCTATTTTCGGTTGCCTCTCTATGGATATCATAATAAGAAGTAAATAAATTAACGGAAGATGGATTGCTATTCGCATAGGTAATTACCTCAAATGCTTTATCCGCAGCTAGTTTATAATGACTAGCGCCTTTATTCAAAGT